>JBEPZC010000006.1:0-17304 GCA_041641035.1 Candidatus Bipolaricaulota bacterium | reverse complement strand
GAACGGCTCTACGAAGCCCTCAAAAGATACGGGTTTGGGCAGAAGACGGGAATCGAGCTTCCCGGTGAGGTGTCGGGGTATCTTCCGCCGGTGCAGTCGTGGTCGGCGCTGGAGATCGGTTCGATTGCCATTGGGCAATCGGTCTCTGTGACGGCGATCCAGTTGGCATCAAGAGTGGCGCTGATCGCCAACGGTGGCAGACTCGTGCGGCCCCATATTGTGAAATCTCGTGCCGAGGAGCAGACACGGGGGGCTGCTCCTCTAGTTCCCGAGGTCATCTGCCGCCAGCTCACCGAGATGATGATCGAGACGGTGCGCTCCGGTACCGGCGTCTTAGCGCAGATCGAAGGGTACGAGATCGCAGCCAAGACGGGCACAGCGCAAAAAGCTGTGCCTGGTCAGGGGTACGTCAAGGGCAAGTACGTCGCGTCGTTTGAGGGCTTTTTCCCAGCAGATGCCCCAAAATATCTGATCTTAATAGTCTTAGATGAACCCGGTGGGCGAGAGTACTACGGCAGCGAGGTTGCTGCACCGATCTTTAAGGAGATCGCGCAGCAGCTCATCGCTTTGGATCGCATTCCCCCTAGACGGTGAAGACCGCGCTCATGCGGTCGCGCGGCGCCACCGCCACGGTCACCTCTGTGGTGTTCAGATGCCCTTGCACGGTCTGGAGCGCCAGCTTCGGACGGTTATTGTTCTTGCTCAGGTGCATCAAGACGGCTGTGCGCAGTCGTCCCTTGTGAGCGAGATCGTGTAATGTTTGGCCGGCAGCGTCGTTGGAGAGATGCCCAAGGTCGCTCAGGATCCGCTGCTTGAGGTCCTGGGGATACCACCCGTTGAGGAGCATCTCGACATCGTGATTGGCCTCGAGCATCACAAGATCACACTTCAAGAGCTTCGTCCGAATTTCTTCCGTCACAGTTCCCAGGTCCGTTGCTACGGCGATGCACGCGTTGATCCCGGCAAAGAGGGATTCTTCTTCGATGAGGAAGCCGCAGGGATCAGCAGCATCGTGCGGGATGCGGAACGGCTCAATACAGAGATCACGGATTTGAAAGCGCTCTTCTGGCTTAAACGTGAAGAGCTTTTCGCCTGCGGTGAGTAACGGCTCGACAAACGGCGCCGTGCCCTCGCTGGCATAGATAGGGCATTGGAGGGCGTGTGCAGCTCTCGCTAAGCCGCTGATGTGATCGCTGTGCTCATGGGTGACGAGGATCGCATCAATACGCGGCATCAGCCCGAGAATCTTTTGGAGTCTTTGCAGGATCTGGCGTTTGGAGATGCCAGCGTCTATGAGCAGCCGCGTCTGCTCAGAGACGATAAGCGTACAATTGCCGCTGCTGCCGCTGGCCAACGAGACGATGCGCATAGAATCCCTCACGCGTACAGCCCGCGGGCGCGCGCCGCCGTGGCCACCCGATCTAGAGCCACACAATACGCCGCCGTGCGCAGGTCCGTGTCCTCATGCTCACAGGTTGCTTGCACGGTTCGATATGCCTGACTCATAAACTGATAGAGCAGTTTGTCAATGCGCTCCGCGCTCCAGCTATATGCTTCATAGCTTTGGACCCACTCGAAGTAGCTGACGATCGCCCCGCCGGCGTTGGTGAGGATGTCCGGCACGACCAAGACTCCTCGCTCGTGAAGGATCTTATCAGCTTCGAGGGTTGTCGGCCCGTTAGCGATCTCTAAGACGGCTTTGGCTTTCACCAAGCCCGCGTTCTCTTCGGTCAGCTGACTCTCGATGGCCGCGGGAACCAGAAGATCACAGCGCAGGGTGAGCAAGTCTGCGTTGGAGATGTCTTCAGCCCCGGGGAAGTTGCGGACGCTCCCTGTGCTGCGCTTGTGCTCGATCAAGGAGGGGATGTCGAGCCCCTGTTCAGAGAAGATGCCCCCGCTGGAGTCACTCACAGCGATCACCTGTGCGCCAGCTTCGACTACGAATCGTGCAAAGCTTCTCCCGGCGTTGCCAAAGCCCTGAATCGCGACCGTTGCCCCTGCCATGGGGATTCCAAGGGACTTGAGCACTTCCATCGCGATGAAAAACGCGCCGCGTCCGCTGGCAAGGTCGCGCCCTACCGATCCTCCCAACAGGAGCGGCTTGCCTGTGACCGCCGTAGGCATATAACGCCCATGGGCCTGCATGCTGAGCGTGTCGAGCATCCACGCCATCTCGCGCTCGCTGGTGTACAGATCAGGCTCAGGGATATCTCGCTCCGGCCCAAGGAGAATCGAGATCTCTGCTGTGTACCGGCGTGTCAGGCGCTCCAGCTCCCCCACCGAGAGCGCTTTGGGGTCGCACTTGACGCCCCCCTTGGCCCCGCTGAACGGTATCCCTACAAGCGCTGCCTCCCACATCGCTAAGATCGCTAATGCTTCGATCTCTTCCAGGGTGATATCGGGATGATAGCGCACCCCGCCCTTCCATGGCCCCAACACGGGATGACACTGGACACGATAGCCCTCAAAAGAACGAACTGCTCCAGAGTCCATGCGCACGGGAAAGTGCACGATCAGCTTCCTCTTGGGGAAACGCAACAGCTCTCGCAGAGATGTCTCCAACCCCAGTCGCTCTGCAGCCTCATCGAAGAAGTACTGAGCTATCTGGAGCAGGTGAGCTTCGGAGCGTCGTTGGACCTCAAGCATATTTTGAGGAGAGCGCGTACACCCACCACAGCAGCCCCACCAACGTCTTGGCGTCGTGGAACTCTCCTGCCTGTATCATCTCCTTCACCTGGGCGCGCGTGTAGAAGCACACTTCAATGCGCTCATCGTCTTGTGTGTGGCTCTCCAAGACGGGCTGCACGTCCTGGGCAAGATAGAGCCACATCTTCTCCGTGCAGAATCCGGGCGCGGTGTAGAACGTCTGCAGGTGCGCCCAGCGGCGCGCTGTCAGCCCCGTCTCTTCAAGGAGCTCGCGCTGCGCACAGGCGAGCGGCTCCTCACCAGGTTCAAGCGTCCCTGCAGGGATCTCCAACAAGAACTGTTCGGCAGCCTTGCGAAACTGCCGCACGAGCGCGACCCGTTGCTCATCGCCTTCCCCTTGAAGAGCAACGATAGCGACAGCACCGGGGTGCTCAACGATCTCGCGGGTCGCTTGTCGCCCGCCTTCAAGCGCGATCTCGTCCACACGTACTTTTAAGAGTTTCCCTGCGAAGACTTGCCGCGACGCAATCGTTCTCTCACGCACGGTCTTCACTCTCGTCACCCTCATCGATGTCGGTTTCGGCCTCTGGATCTTCTTGGACAGGCTCAGATGGGGTGTTCTCGGCGAGCTGTTGCCAATCGGGGGCGTACAAGCGCATTCGCTGTTGTTGGTGGCGCTCCAGATCGTATTTTTCTCTCTTCACGCTGGCGATCCACGCTGCGAGCGACTTCCGCGTTGGCCGCTGCTCTCGCCGTACCATGAGCTCTTTGACTGACTCGCCTAGGGTGGCTAGGCGCTCGTCGAGCGCTTTTTTCACTTGTGCCACCTCGTTGTGGAAGAGCGCGGCGTCGTGGTCTTGGCGCGAGACCCTCTTCAGTGAAAGATTGTATTTCCCCTCTTCGTTGCGCCCGATGACCTTCACCACGACTTGTTGCCCCACCGTGAGATACTGCGAGATATCGCGTACATATTCGGTAGAAATCTCCGAGATGTGGATCATCCCTTGATCCCCTGTGACCAACCGGACAAACGCCCCGTAGGGCTTGATCGCGGTGACCTCGCCGATGACGGTCTCATCAGGTTGCAGCTCCATACACCCTCCTTCTGGCTGCTCACTTATCTCTCTACAGTACAGGTTTGTCTAGGGGTGCGCAACCCCATCGGCTAGGATCGTCTCTAGCACTTCTCTCAATGTGTGCGGACGAAAGCCGAATGCGTCCTCGATGACCGTCTGGCTCGACGCAATATGATCCCGCACAAGGAAGTGCCCTGGCACAAAGGGCGTATCCATCCCGAGGCGCTCCAGCCCGCGCACGAAAAATCGTGTCGCTCGCCGGGGAAGATGAATCACGCGCTTCTCTAGCTGGAGGGCTTCCAAAACCGTGCGGACGATCTGGTCATACGAGAGCACTTCTGGGCCACCAATCGTGAGGGTTCTGTTGGCATATTGGCCCTTGGCGATTGCTCTGAGTATGCACTGCACGATGTCGTGCACAGAGACGGGCTGAAATTTTGTCTGCCCTGAGCCGACAATCGGCACGACGGGCCAATGTCGGGCTAGGTAAAGGATACCCCCCAAGAAGGGATCGCCCGGCCCGACGATCACCGAGCAGCGCAAGATCGTGAAGCCCAAAAGACTCTCTTGAATCAATCGTTCAGCGAGCCACACAGAATGCGCATACGGCCACGCCGGTCTGTTGGTTGCCGTTACCGTGCTCAGATAGATGATTCTCTTCACGTTATGGGCGCGAGCAGCTGTGACGAGCTGGGCTGTCCCTTCGACATTGGTGCGGTGGATCTGTGAGGGTGTTCCCCGATGAAGCGAAGCCAAGTGTATGATTAACTCAGTTCCTTGCAGGGAGTCCTGCCACCCCCGTGAGTCGAGCAAGTCCCCCACGACGACCTCACAGCCCAACGCTCGTAAGACTTGAGCTTTCGAGGCTGAGCGCACTAGACACCGCAGGTGATGGCCTTCACGGATCAGTGCGGGCACCAGATGGCGCCCGACAAACCCCGTCGCCCCTGTAAGAAAGATCTCAGCCATAGAATTATTATAAGACTTGAATCTGGCAGCCTTAAGCTACTATAATGCTCCAGGGTGACTCTTTATGGTAGATAAACATATTGCTGATCTCAAAGCTCGGATGGACAAGACTATCCAAGCGTTCGAGCACGAGTTGGTAAAACTGCGTACGGGCCGCGCTAATCCGGCTATGATCGAGGACGTCAAAGTAGAGTACTATGGCACGCACACGCCGTTGAAGCACTTAGCGCGCATCACTGCGCCGGAACCGGATCTGCTCGTCATTCACCCTTTTGACAAGACCCAAGTCCACGCGATAGAAAAAGCGATCCAAGCGGCGAATCTGGGGTTCAACCCCATCGTAGACGGCGAGGTGGTGCGCATCAAGATCCCTCGGCTGACTGAGGAGCGCCGCAGGGAGCTCTCCAAGGTCATCCATGACAAGGCAGAGGAGGCCAAGATCGCCTTGCGCAACATCCGCCGGGAGATCAAAGAGGGCTTGGAAAAGGAGAAAAAAGATGGGAAGATCTCCGAGGATGATCACGATCGCCTGATGAAAGAGCTCGATAAGGTCACCCATGAGTACACGGCCAAGATAGACCAAGCAGCCCAAGCCAAAGAGAAGCAGTTCTTGAGCGTTTGACAAGAAGCCTCGTAGAGTGTACAATAGCGCGCATCTTAGCGAGAAGCTTATATGGGGATGTTTTTCAATTACCCCTCCTAACAGTAGGTTTTCATGAGAGAACATGAGAGAGGGTATCTTATGGTTCAAGGCGTATTAGAGCGCATTCGTGAGGCGGAGACCCAAGCAGAGCAGATCAAAGCCGATGCACGACGACAAGCCGAGGAGATTCTCGCCCACGCTCGCCAGGCCGCGAGCGCTCTGGTGGAGGAAACCAAGCGCGCTGCCCGCGAGGAAGGAGCCAAGCTGATCGCCGCTGAAGAGGCTAAGGCCCTCAAAGAGGCTGAAGAGATCCGGCGGCGCGGCCTGCAGCAAGCTGCCCAAGTTCAGAAGGAGGCAGAGAGGCAGCTGGCGGCAGCTGTGGAGCTTGTGCTCCAGCACGTGGTGATGCGGCCATGAGCCTCGCCCGCATGCACAAGGTTCGGATCGTCGGGCACGAGTCCGAACGCGACCGTACTCTCACCATCCTGCAAGACCTCGGTGTCCTGCAAATATCTGATCTGACAACCGCGAACGAACAAACCCTAAACGGCTTCCGCCCTCACGGCGCCCATGGTAATAACGAGATCGAATCCCGGCTCGCCGATCTGCGCTACGTACTCGATTTCCTCGCACGCTATGACACTGAAAAGCCTGGATTTATTCAGAGCTTCTTCAATTTGAAGAAACTGATACGCCTTGAGGAGATTGAGCAGATCGCGCGGGAATATGATTATCGGGGGATCTATCAACAAGCCCGTCAGCTCGATCAAGAGAGCATTGAGCTGCGTTCTGAACGCGCCCAACTTGAAGCGCGCCGAGCAGAACTGCTCCCCTGGGCTGAGCTGCCTATCCCCCTCGAGGAATTGCGCGCCACCGCGACAACGGATGTCGTGCTCGGTCGTGTTCCCAAAGAGAAGATCGCTGAGTTCATCCAAGCGGTTGAGCTCTCTGAAGCGGCGGTTGTCCAGCTGGCTGGTGAGGACAAGCAGTCGAAGTATTTCTGTGCTTTTGTGCTCAGGGATTCCCAGGAGGCGTTTCTGAGCGTCTTGACCGAGCACGGTGGGGAGCGCATGAATATCCCAGCTGTGTCTGCTCGCGGGCTTCCTAAGGAGATCCTAGCGCAGATTGAGAGCCGCATTCGTGAGATAGACGTTCGTCAGCACCAGATCACTCAGAAGGCCACAACGCTGATCGCAGAAAAGCCCAAGCTGCAAGCGCTCTATGACTATCTGTACAATGAGCATCTGAAGGCCCAAGCCCAGGCACGGCTCTTGAGCAGCTCACACGCGTTCGTGCTGGAGGGCTGGGTGCGCGCCAGTGATCTTGGGCGCCTTGAGCACGCTCTGAAGAACAATAGCGAAGCTGTCTATATGGAGCGTATCGACCCTGATCCTCATGAGGTGCCGCCGGTCGCGCTCGAAAACAGAAGGCTCTTCCGGCCCGCGGAGTTCTTAATTAAGCTCTTTGGGCTGCCCCATCAGAGAGAGCTGGACCCCACGCCGTTTGTCCTGCCGTTCTTTGCGATCTTCTTTGGGATCGCGCTCACTGATGCGGGCTACGGCCTGGCGCTCATTCTGATCTTCGCTTATTTGAAGCGGCGCTATCGGCATAAATTAGGCTTTCAGCCCTTTGCCAATCTCATGATCCTAGGGGGCATCTCGGCCGTGATTGCTGGGGCGCTCACAGGGGGATGGTTCGGCTCGGACTTAAAGGAGATCATCACGGTCTTGCGAGATCGTGTGATGATCTTCAACGTTGGGACGCAGCAGGGGCTGATCGCGTTTCTCCTGTTCTCCTTGGGGATGGGATTCCTCCACGTCTTGCTGGGGAATCTGCTCGAGATCTACGATAAGATACGCACAGGCCGGTTGTGGGAGGCCCTCTGGAGCGACGGCTCATGGGTCCTCTTCATCACTGGTATAGGGATTGCCGCGGGTGCTGGCGTGCCCATGATTATGCCCAAGGAACTGAACGCGCCCGGCCTGCCCAGCGACTGGATGCCTGTAGGAGCGACGTTAGCCCTGATGGGGGCATTGCTGGTGGTCTGCTTTGGGCGGGTGGAGAACCCTCACAATCTTTCAGAGCAATGGCCGTGGTTGATGGTGGCCCTTGGGCTTTTCCTATGGCTTCAGAAGCCCCTTGCTGGGGTTCCCGTGGGAGAGATCGTCGCTGTCCTAGGCGTAATCGGCGTCCTAGTTCTGACTCAACGAGGGATGAGCTTGGGAGCTAAAGTGCGGGCTGTGCTCGGTCGGATCGGCGCGGGGCTCTTTAAGCTCTATGGGGTCTCTGGGCTGTTAGGAGATGTCCTGTCGTATTCGCGCATCATGGCGTTGGGAATCTCCACGGGACTCATCGCTGATGCCATCAATAAGCTGGCAAAGATGCTGTTGGGCTTTCCGGCGGTGGGTATCGTGATCTCCATCGTCTTTGTTATTTTTGGTCAGATCTTCAGTCTGCTTATTAATTCGCTCTCGGCGTTTGTGCATAGCGCGCGGTTGCACTACGTCGAGTTCTTCACGAAGTTCTATGAGGCAGGGGGCGCGACGTTCCGGCCGTTTACGCGAGAGTCAGTCTACTACGAAATCCAAAAAAGCGAAGAGCTATCATCATAAAAGGAGGCTAAACACACTATGCAAGGTGCAGCAGAGACGATCTTAGGGTTGGACGGGGTCAGTTGGTCGTATCTAGGAGCTGGGATCGCGTATTTTCTCGCGGGGATCGGGTCGGCCATCGGCATAGGCATTGTCGCCAGGGTGGCCAACGGCGTCCTCTCGGAAGACCCCAATAAGTTTGGGTCGCTCTTGGTGTTGACGGCCCTGCCGGGTACCCAGGGCTTCTACGGATTCATTATCTCGTTCATGATTCTCTTTATATTCTCCAGCAAAGCTGCCACAGCTGCAGGCGGATTCCAGATGTTCCTGTCTGCTCTCCCCATAGCGATTGCTGGGTTTTTGTCAGCGATTTACCAAGGGATGGCCTGTGCCGCTGGTGCAGCGATGGTCGCCAAGCAGCCTGCTGAGGCCGGCAAAGCCATTGTGTTAGGGGTCTTCGTCGAGACGTACGCTGTGTTGGGATTGATCGCTTCGATCTTGCTGCTGACCGCAATCAGATAACGGGCCATGAGCGCCGAAAAGATCATTGAGAAGATCCTCAGCGACGCGCGAGCAGAAGCGCAACGCCTGCTGGAGAGCGCGCGGGCGCAAGCGGCTCAGATTCACGAGCAGGCTCAGCGTGAAGCGCAGCGCCAGCGCGAGCTGATCTTAGCCCAAGCGCGTGAGGAGGCGCAAAGCCGCCGGCGCGCCCAGCTCGCTGCCGCAACAGCTGCTGCACGCAACGCGGTCCTCGAAGCCAAGCGTGCTGTCTTAAAGCAGGTCTTTGAGCAAGCCGCAGCGAAGCTTGACACCATGCCTGCTCACGACTATAAGAATTGGCTGCTACGGCTCATCGTGCAGGCTGTCGAAACCGGCGACGAAGAAGTGATTCTCTCTCCGGCAGATAGGCAAGTTTTGGGAGAAGCTTTTATCAAAGAAGCCAATGCCCAACTTGCTCAACAGAAGAAGAGAGGCGCTCTCAGGCTTTCCCTGGAGACACGTGACATCGGCAGAGGCTTCGTGCTCAAGGGCGTCAACAGCGAGATCAACGTCACAGTAGCAACGCTGTTGCGCCGCGCCCAGGACGAGCTAGAGATCGAAGTTGCCAAGCTGCTCTTCAGCACAGGAAGTCAAGAAGGAGCAAGTCGTGGCCGTTGAGCTGTTAGAGACTCGATTCGAGCAAGATGGTGCCTTCGCGTTCGCCACGGGGCGTATTCGCGCCCTGGAAGCGAAGCTCTTGAATCCCGCACACTATCAGCGCTTGCTCGACGCCGCTGATGCCCCAGAAGCTTGGCAAGTCCTGGCTGAACTGGGCTATGGGAGAGCCGCTGAGAGAAAGCTCACTGAATATGAAGACGTCCTGACGGATGAACTCCGCGACTTGTATGCCCTGATTACAGCGCTGTCGCCTGCACCAGAGCGCACGGTGTGGCTCCAGCGCCGCTATGATTTCCATCATATGAAAGTCTATCTCAAGGCGAAGCTCTTGGGAGAAGACCCGACGGAGAGCGTAATGGAGGGCATAGGCACTGTGCCGCCTAAGCTCATTGAGGTTTCGGTCAACACCGACGTCTGGAGCGAGCTGCCCCCTGAGCTGGCCGATGCAGCGCAGCGCGCCCTGCGCACCTATGAGAGCACTCGTCAGGCCCAGATGATAGACATGGTCATAGATCACGGGCTGTTCGGATATCTCCGGAGCGTTACTTTAGGGCACCCCTTCGCTGAAACATTAGTGGCGATCTGGGCAGACCTGCTGAATCTCAGGTCGCTGGTGCGCGCCAAGCTCCTGGGCAAAGACCGAGGGTTTGTCAGCCGTGTGCTTGTGCCGGGAGGCTCGCTTGAAGATGCTCGACTACTGGCGCTCATGGACGCCGGTGTAGAGACATGGGCCGATGAGCTGCGCCATACACCCTACTCCGATGTGCTCAGTCGAGGGTTAGCCTATCTTGCGGAGAAGAGATCTCTGGCGCTCTTTGAGAAGTTGAGCGACGACTTTGTGATGAAATTTCTCAAGCGGGCGAAGCTGACGCTCTACGGGGCAGAACCCTTGATCGCGTATGCACTCGCCAAGGAGACCGAGTTGAAAAACATAAGAATTATCCTAGTAGGCAAGCTCAACGGCGTCACCCAGGAGACGCTCGCAGAACACCTGAGGGAGCCGTATGTCTAAGATCGCGATTGTGGGTAAGAAGGACGTTTATTTGGGGTTTAAAGCCCTGGGGGTGACAGTGCGTGACGCGCGCACGCCCCAAGCTGCAAGCCAAGCCGTGCTCGAGCTGGCGTCGCAGGGGTTTTCGATTATCTTCGTCTCGGAGAGCTTGGCTCGTGAGATGGGCGCGCTGGTGGAGCGATTTAGCAAGCAATCAACGCCAGCAGTCGTGATGATCCCCGATAACACGGGGAGCTTAGGGATCGCGCGCGAGCGCATTCGAAAGCTTGTCGAACGCGCTGTCGGAATTGATATTCTCTCACGCGGAGAACGATAATTTATGGAGGGCTGTCTATGGCGATTGGAAGGATCGTAAAAGTTGCAGGACCGTTAGTCGTGGCCGAGGGGTTGACCGAAGCCACGATGTACGAGGTGGTGCGCGTCGGCAAGGAGAAGCTCGTCGGCGAAGTGATCGTGTTGGATGGCGATCTTGCTTCGATCCAGGTTTACGAAGAGACAGCAGGTCTTGGGCCGGGCGACCCCGTTGAGGGCACGGGCGAGCCCCTGTCGGTGGAGCTTGGTCCTGGATTGATCGGGTCTATTTATGACGGGATTCAGCGTCCGCTTGAGGCTATTCAAAAGAGATGGGGCGCGTACATTCGGCGCGGCGTCGAGGCCCCTGCGCTCTCCCGAACAATGAAATGGCGCTTTGTCCCCACGGTGAAGAAGGGCGATGCTGTCAGTGAAGGCGACATCATCGGGACGGTGCAAGAGACCACGCTCGTCGTGCATAAGATCATGATTCCCCCAGGCGTGTCTGGGGTCATCGAAGAGATCAAGTCTGGGGAATTTACCGTTGAGGAGCCCATCGGGATTGTGAAGGACGCGCAGGGGAAGCGCCACGAGCTCAAGCTCATGCAGCGCTGGCCGGTGCGCAAGGCCCGCCCGTATAAAGAGAAGCTGCCCAGCACCGAGCCGCTGACGACAGGGCAGCGCATCATAGACACGCTCTTTCCCATTGCCAAGGGTGGGACGGCGTGTGTGCCGGGGCCGTTTGGCTCAGGGAAGACGGTCATTCAGCATCAATTAGCGAAATGGGCCGATGCTGATATTATCGTGTTCGTTGGGTGCGGCGAGCGCGGCAACGAGATGACCGACGTCTTAATGGAGTTCCCAGAGCTGGAAGACCCCAAGACCGGCGAACCCCTCATGAAGCGCACCATTCTCATCGCGAATACTTCCAACATGCCCGTGGCGGCGCGTGAAGCCTCGGTCTACACAGGGATCACCATTGCTGAGTATTTTCGAGATATGGGCTACAGCGTCGCGTTGATGGCCGATTCTACTTCGCGGTGGGCCGAGGCGATGCGCGAGATCTCCGGGCGCTTGGAGGAGATGCCCGGTGAGGAGGGCTATCCGGCGTATCTAGGGTCGCGCACCGCGGACTTTTACGCGCGCGCCGGGCGCGTCATTTGTTTAGGAAAACCCGAGCGCCAAGCGAGCTTGAGCGCCATCGGGGCAGTCTCGCCGCCGGGAGGCGACCTCTCCGAACCCGTCACCCAGAACACCCTGAGATTGGTGAAGGTGTTTTGGGGGTTGGACGATAAGCTTGCGTACCGACGGCACTTCCCGGCGATCAACTGGCTGACGAGCTACTCGCTCTACACCGAAGAGTTGGCGCCGTATTTTGAAGAGCACGTCGGGCCGGAATGGAACGAGCTGCGCCGCGAATTTATGAAACTATTGCAGATCGAAGCGGAGCTGGAGGAGATCGTGCGCTTAGTCGGGGTGGAGGCGCTCTCGCCCTCAGACAGATTGAAGCTTGAGGTGGCGCGCTCCATCCGAGAAGATTTCTTGATGCAGAGCGCCTTCGACGAGATTGACACATACACATCACTGCAGAAGCAATTGAAGATGATGCAGTTGATTAAGGCGTTCTATGATCTTGGCCAGCGGGCGCTCGAGCAGGGCGTCGCCATCCAACAGATCATAGACCTGCCGGTGCGCGAGCGCATCGCCAAGGCCAAGTTTATTCCCGAAAGCGAGTTCGACGCGCGCTGGGCAGAGATCTACCAAGAGATCACCCAATCGTTTGAGCGCTTGATGACAGCAGGAGGAGCCTATGCAGAAAGAGTATACTAGCGTTGCCGAGATCTCCGGCCCCATTATGATTGTCGAGGGGGTGAGCGGGGCCAAGTACGAAGAACTCGTTGAGATCGAGCTGAGCGGTGGAGAGATCCGGCGTGGGCGCGTCCTCGAAGTAGACCGCGACAAGGCTGTCATTCAGCTCTTCGAGGCTGCCCAAGGATTAAATCTGCGTCAGAGCCGCGTGCGCTTCCTGGGCAAAGTGATGGAGCTGGGCGTCTCAGAGGACTTATTGGGAAGGGTCTTTGACGGGGCGGGCCGCCCCATCGATGGCGGGCCGCAGATCATCCCGGAGAAGAAACTCCCCATCTCCGGAGAACCCCTCAACCCCTACTCCCGAGACTATCCCAACGAGTTCATCCAGACGGGGATCTCTGTGATTGACGGCTTAAACACGCTGGTGCGCGGGCAAAAGCTCCCGATCTTTTCGGGGGCGGGCCTGCCGCACAACCAGATCGCGGCGCAGATCGCGCGCCAGGCAAAAGTGCTGGGCGAAGCCGAAGAGTTTTCGGTCGTCTTCGGCGCGATGGGCATCACCTTTGAAGAAGCGAATTTCTTCATCACTGATTTGAGAAAGACCGGGGCGCTGGAGCGCGCCGTGATGTTCATTAATCTCGCCGACGACCCCGTGATCGAGCGCATCACGACCCCAAGGCTCGTTCTGACGTGCGCTGAGTATTTAGCGTTCGAGCGCGATATGCA
The DNA here is from genome assembly GCA_041641035.1 of Candidatus Bipolaricaulota bacterium. GTDB lineage: Bacteria > Bipolaricaulota > Bipolaricaulia > RBG-16-55-9 > DRXL01 > JANXCC01. The sequence goes on along the minus strand of JBEPZC010000006.1, from coordinate 4,383 downwards.
CGTCTTGGTCATCTTGACGGATATGACCAACTATGCTGAAGCGTTGCGCGAGGTCTCCGCAGCCCGCAAAGAAGTCCCTGGACGGCGTGGCTATCCCGGCTATATGTATACCGACTTGAGCACGATCTACGAGCGCGCTGGGCGCATCAAGGGCAAGAAGGGGTCTATCACCCAGATGCCCATTCTCACTATGCCCCAAGACGATAAGACCCACCCCATTCCCGACTTGACAGGCTATATTACTGAAGGGCAGCTCTTCTTGTCGCGCGAGCTCCATAGAAAGGGCATCTATCCCCCGTTTGATGTCTTACCGTGTCTGTCGCGTCTGAAGGACAAGGGCATCGGGCCGGGCAAGACCCGCGAAGACCACGCGGGCGTGCTCAATCAGCTCTATGCGGCGTATGCGCGCGGCGTGGACGTGCGCGAGATGGCCGCGATCTTGGGTGAGGCTGCCCTCAGCAAGAGCGATCGAATCTATATGAAGTTCGCTGACGAATTTGAAAGGAGATTTATCCAGCAGGGCGAGTACGAAGACCGCACGATCATTCAGACGTTGACGATTGGCTGGGAGCTGTTGAGTATGCTGCCGCGCGGGGAGCTCAAGCGCGTGCGCGACGAGTTCATCGAGAAGTACCTCCCAAAGAAGACAGAAGAGCCAGTCGCAGCGTGAGGGAGTGAGATCCGTATGGCGGTTGCTCAACGGGTCAATGCGACCCGGATGGAGCTGCTCAAGCAAAAGAAGCGTTTGGCGATGGCCAAGCGCGGGCACAAGCTCTTAAAGCAGAAGCGCGACGAGCTGATGCACAGGTTCTTACAGTTAGTCGAGGAGACACGGGGCCTGCGCGAGCGCGTCGAGGAGAAATTAGCTCAGGGATTTCGCAGCTTCCTGCTCGCGCGAGCGGAGATGTCCAAAGAAGTGATGGAAGAATCTCTCATGACCGGCGCAAGCAGCAACGGCATGTTACAGATGGAGATGGAGTCGGTGATGAGCGTCTGGGTGCCGCGCTTTGCCCTCAGCGACGCAAGGGACATTTATTCGTATGGGTTCGCAGCGACCTCAGCAGAATTAGATACGGCATTGACGCTCTTCAAGGAGGTCTTGCCGGAGATGGTCAAGCTTGCGGAGATCGAGAAATCTTTGGAGCTGCTAGCCGAAGAGATCGAGACGACGCGGCGGCGCGTGAACGCTCTGGAGCGCGTGTTGATCCCGCAGCTTGAGGAGAATATCAAGAGAATCTCGATGGCGCTGGACGAGATGGAGCGCAGCACCCGGGCATCGCTGATGCGCATCAAAGAGATCATTCGTGGGGAAGCCTAACAAAAGCAAGAGGGGCAAGCAGAGCTCACCCCTCCTGCTTTCTTGGTGGAAGTGGTGCCAGCGATTCGCTGTCACCGCTTTTTCTAAGGGGCACAGGTTGCCGCAGGCTCCCCGCTTGGTGGGGTAGTGCGGCTACTCAGCATAATCCGAGATCTGCCCTCCTGCCGCGTCATCCAGACGATATAGACTGCTGGAGTATCTACACGGATTCGGTTGCGCGAAACATTGATGCCAAAATCAGCATCGCGCACCCCTACGGTGTTGGGCTTGGAGTTTGGAATAGGATCTCCAACCCACGTAGCTCCTCCATCTTGAGAGTAACAATAGACGACCAACCCGCTGTCCCCGATGTTCTCCGCTGTGACGTGCAGGGTGTTATCGTCCGCGTCGTAGTCGATCTGGGGGAAGGCCCCGTCTTTGTAGATGGCCCGTGTACCTTGACAGTTCGCAAGCCCTGCGTTGGTAACGTCACAATTCCAGAAGTTGATGTCGGCGTTGTTGGGGTTGGTCGTCGTCTCATCATTGACCCCGTAGACCTTGTTGCCTACGCGCACGATCCCTGGGGCATCGGAGAATCCTCCGTTCGACGTAACGTTGACTGGGCCTCTCCATGTTTGACCTCCATCCAGAGAGTCCCAGACTAGGATGTCAGATGGATCTATAGCTTGGGCAGTCGAGACATACACTGGACAGATTGGGTTCTCTCTGTCCGATGGATCGCAAGGGAACTCATAGATGGTGGGATAGCGCAGATCACTGCCGCTTTGGTTGGGAAGCTCGCCTGCGGGAGTGAACGTGACGCCGTCGGTGGAGACGGCGACCTTCAACGTCTGCAGGTCCTCTCCCCAAACGCAATAGATGCGGAACTTCCGTAGTGTTGGGAATGAGGAGATCCAGCAGTCTTCGCCACCACTCCATTCACCGCCGCCGAGTTCATGTTGGCCGCCGATGAGCCCCTCGCCGGAGAGACGCACAGGATCACTGAGCCACTCCACGCCTTTGGCGGTAACTTTAGCACAGCGGACATATACTTCAGAGCCGGCATCACCGATTTGCTGCCAGTTGACGCAGACAATAGCGAACTCAGCTGTGCCCGGCACAATCTTGCCATCCGAATCAAGGGTAGGGAAGGTGTCTACCGCGACAGAAGAACTCTTCACTGGTGTTCCTGGATTCGCCACCTCGATCTTCTCAAAGGGGCCTGCCCTCCCATTCTTAGAGATCAAGAGCCAGACTATATCTGCGTCTTGGTCTATATAGGTGACGTACACATGGTCATTGGCTGGGTCATTATCGTAGAGAGAGTCGACGTCCAGATCAGGGTCAAGGAGTCGCTTGCCCGATGAATCTGGGCCTTCGGCAAGAATCTGCGTCGTCCAAGCTGATTGCTGGGCACTAAGCCCTAAGCTCAAACACAACAACCCCATGGCAGGTATCATACCCCATCGCCAGAAGCGATTCATGAATGATCACCTCGTTTGTGAATTTGTTATGGAAGCTGTCATAGCTATTATCGCGCCCCCTGTGATCACCTCCTTCTGCGCTCACTTATTATAAGGGCTGATTGACGAAAAAACTGTTTAAAAAGGAACAAATGTCTAAAAAAGAACAAATGTCTAAAAAAGAACTTCGGAAGTGTGGGTGCTGGTTGACTGCTAAACGCAGTAAGCTTGCTGGTTTTGTCTATATCACGTTCGCTAAAACTCCGCTCGCTTGAAGTGCCCCACCGACTTCTTTACAATTTACCCCACGCGAAAGGAGGGTACGATGGACGACCGAATCCCCATGACTCCTGAAGGCTACCAGCAGCTCAAAGCCGAACTGGAACGGTTAGTCTCGGAGCGCCCGAAGATCGCTGAGATCATCGCGCGTGCGCGCTCCTACGGCGATCTCAGCGAGAACTCTGAATATCACTCAGCGAAAGAGAAGCAAGCCCTGCTCGAAGCGAAAATCCGTGATTTAGAGTACAAACTCTCCCGCGCGTTCATCGTCACAAACGATGGGCAAAAACGCCACGTGACCTTAGGCTGCTGGGTCACTCTCCAAGACACGCTCACCGGTGCGTTGTTCAAGTATAAACTGGTCGGCCCAGCAGAAGCCAACCCCGAACACGATCTCATCTCTGCGGCTTCTCCTGTGGGCAAGGCCCTCTTGGGCAAAGAACCCGGCCAACTCGTCGAAGTCCAGACGCCTCGCGGCAAGAGTACCTATAAGATTCTCGATATCGAACTATGATGGTCTGGCTTGTCGTCTTAGCGTTTGCCCCTGGAATATTTTGGCTCTGGTACGTCTATCAGAAAGACCGATGGGAGCCAGAGCCACGCACGCTCGTCGTCAAGACGTTTCTGTGGGGCATGGTGTGCGCGCTGCCTGTGGCATTGCTCGAAGCCCCGTTCTATTGGTCTGAGTTCTTTCTCATAGTTGTTGCTGCGCCGGTCATTGAAGAGTACGCCAAATATTTCGTGGTCAGCCGGACCGTCTACAAACAAATAGACTTCAGTGAGCCGATGGACGGCATTGTCTACTCAGCAGCAGCGGCGCTCGGCTTCGCTTCGGTGGAGAATCTTCTCTATTTAATAACAGCGCAGAGCCAGCATATGCTGACGCCGGTCTTTCTGGGGCGAGCTGTTTTCTCCGTGCCAGGCCATGTTCTTTTTTCGACGATCTGGGGCGCGGCGCTGGGAAGAGCCAAGTTCGTCCCCGACCCCGCTCGCCAGAGGGCGCTCATTCATGGCGGATTGCTAACGGCGATGGCTGCACACGGGCTGTTTAATCTCTTAGCGCTGTTTGAGCTGCTCGGCGCCGTTGGGTTATTGATCTTCATCTTCTTTGCATGGAAGTTCTTCCATCAGCGCGTAGAAACAGCGTTAGCTGAATCATCCTATGCTCAGCGATTGAGACAGCTTCTTGGGCGTCGGGATGACGCTGAGCGCCTCCCTTGACTTTGCCCTTGAGTTTCTGCACAATAGCGCTACTCTATCTTCAGACAGAAGGGGGCTTCTTATGAAGAGAATGTTTGTGGTTCTCGTCTCTCTGTCGGTCATGGGGTTCTGGCTGACCCCTGG
>JBEPZC010000005.1:0-20435 GCA_041641035.1 Candidatus Bipolaricaulota bacterium | reverse complement strand
TGCTCTGGCTGCCATGCTAACAGGGCAGTTTGCTGAAGAATCAGCTGAAGAGAGCTTGACGGCTGCGGGGGAGCGCGTGCTTGACTTGCACGAGGACTTGGGCAAGCTCACGGCGTATCTCTTGCTCACGGTCGCTGCTGTAAGACTGATATTGGCCACAAGTTGGCTGAACCGATGGCGCTGGGTCGCTGGAGCTGCCCTTGCGATCTATCTCATTGCTGGGGTTGTGGGCGTTGGGACACTGACCGCAACGGGATACTACGGCGGCGAGCTGGTCTATCGCTACGGCGCGGGCGTACAGCTCTCTCAGCCTGTCTCGGAGTCATCCGGCGATCAGACAGTAGTGCCACCGCAGCGCGATCACGAAAGAGAGGATGACGACGACTAACACCTAAAGTCTCTTCTTCATGGGGTATTGACCTGCTGGAGTGCTTCGGCCTATACTAATCCCAGTGCATCGGGGTACTTCATAGAGTATGATAGAAAAGCACAGTGCACTATGACCCCTGAAACGATTCTGCGCGTTGAACATGTCTGTAAGCACTTTGACGGCACTAAGGCTGTAGATGACGTGAGCTTCACTGTGCAGAAGAGCGAGATCTTCGGGCTGCTTGGCCCCAACGGCGCCGGAAAGACGACTCTGATCCGAATGATCTTGGGGATCTTTCAGCCCGACTCTGGCGAGATTCAGTTCTCGTTCTCACCCGATGGGAGATTGCTCCCGGAGCGCGTGGGGTATCTTCCCGAAGAGCGCGGGCTGTACGACAACAGAAAAGTTTGTGATACGCTCGTCTTTCTTGCGAGCCTCAAGGGCATGGATGCGCGTCTTGCGCGGGAGCGCGCGTTCTTATGGCTGCAGCGCCTCCAGCTCGAAAAGTATTTTTATCGCAATATTCGAGAGCTGTCCAAGGGAATGCAACAGAAGGTTCAATTTGTCGCAGCGATCTTGCACGAGCCGGAGTTCGTCATCTTGGACGAGCCTTTCGCCGGACTTGATCCGATCAATCAAGAACTCTTTCGCGAGCTGATCCTCGAGCTCAAAGCGCGGGGCACGACGATCTTGCTCTCGGCGCATCAGATGCACCTCGTCGAGGACTTGGTAGATCGCATCTTTCTCATCAACAAGGGGCGAGAGGTTCTCTCCGGCGCATTGCGCGAGATCAAACGCTCCTGGAGAGAAGATTGGGTGACCATAGACTTTCGCGGCGACAGCGAATTTCTCAGAGAGAGTCCCCTGGTGAAGTCAGCGCAGATCGACAATGGCCGAGCGCAGCTCATCTTACACGAGGGCGTGCGCCCGGAGGAGTTTCTTGCGGCTCTGGCAGGAAAACTAGAGATCGAGCAGATCGCGATCAGAAAACCCCCCTTGCATCATATCTTTGTGGAGATGGTGAGCCGATCATGAAGCAGACGCTCACGGTGGCGCACTGGGAGTTTTTACAGAATCTCAAGAGTAAGTCTTTTATAATCGCGACATTTGCTGCGCCGCTCTTTTCTCTCAGCTTGATAGCGCTTGTGATCTGGATTGAGCGCGCTGCGGAGCGCAGCGAAACGACCCAGCTTGCAATCTTAGACCGCGCTGGAATCTTTACTGAATTGAGCGAACGGCTTCAGGGCTCAGAGTATCGTGTCGTGCTCTTCACTGGGCCTGAAGCTGAGCTGCCCGCACGGATGCAGCGCGGCGAATTTGATGGCTATATAGTTATCGAATCTGATTTTTTTCAGACTCGCCAAGCGCGCTACGTCCCCAAACCCCGCGAAGGGCTCGGTTTGAACATTCGAGATCTGCAATCTCAAGGTGTGCCGCGCACCGTGCGCGATGCGCTCTCGCAAATCTTATTAGCTCATAGCTTACGCGAAGCGGGACTGCCCCCAGAGAAAGCTACAGAGTTGAGTCAGGGCGTTCGCATCGTTGTGCAAGCTGCGCCCGAAGCGGCAACGGAACAGCTCAAAGCTGGGATCACCGTCGGCGTGGGGTTCGTCATCATTCTGCTCTTATTGTTTATAACTATAAACTCGATCACGTGGATTCTGTACGGGGTGATCTCTGAGAAACGCAATCGCGTTGTCGAGCTGGTGCTCTCTTCGATTCGGGCGCACGAGCTGATGACGGGCAAGATCGTAGGGCTGGGAGGCTTGGCGCTGGTGCAGGCGTTCATCTGGGCTGTTGTAGGTTTGACTATAATTTTTATGGGCGGGCCGTATGTGGGGCTACCGACGTCGGCGATCAGTCTGGCGATCTTGCCCTTCTTAGCTTGGGAGAAGGTTCTGTTGTATCTAGCGTATTTTGTGCTGGGGTATCTCTTCTTGGCCTCGCTGACCGCAGCGGTGAGCGCCACGCTCAGCGATGATCTGCAAAGCGCCAGTTCTTTTGGGATGTCGTTGGTCTTTCTGCCGCCGATGATGCCGGTGATGCTCTTTTCGCTCGTCTTGAAGGATCCCGATCACATCGCTCTCAAGATTATAAGCTTCTTTCCGCCGTCTACGCCGGGGATGATGATCTTGCGCACGGCTGTGAGCTCCGTGCCGTGGTGGGAGATTCTCCTCTCTGTGCTGGTGCTGGCGCTGGCGACCTACGGGATGATGCGCTTGGCAGGCAAGATCTTCCAAGTCGGAATTTTGATGTACGGCAAATCCCCGACGCTGCGGGAGCTGTGGCGTTGGGTGAGAAGTTAAGATAATTCTTCATCCAACTGCTTCAGCAACTCCTGCGCCCTTCTGGTCAACCCCGTGGGCACTTGCACTTTCACGGTGACATACTGATCGCCCTTGCCCCAGCCCTGTAAGTGGGGAATACCCTTCCCGCTGAGTTTGAATGTCTCCCCAGATTGGGTCCCCGCTGGGATCGTTAATTCCTCTTCACCGTAGAGCGTAGGCACTTTCACCCTTGCCCCTAACGCCGCTTGCGTGAATTTTATGGGCAACTCAACATAGATATCGTCACCTTTGCGCTGGAAGATCGGATGTGGGCGCACCTCAACGGTGATATAGAGATCACCCGGCGGCCCGCCTTCCACTCCTGCATTCCCTTCGCCTGCCAAACGCAGCCGCGACCCCGTATCTACCCCTGGGGGGATCTTCACAGAGAGCTGGCTCTCCGTCTTCACTCGTCCAGAGCCGTGACAGCGCCGACACGGGTGCTCTATGATCTCACCCGTCCCGCCACAGCGCCCACAGGTGCGAATGTTCACAAAGCTGCCCAGAAGCGTCTGGTGACGATAGTGAATCTCCCCACGCCCGTTGCAATCGGGGCACTTGGTGCGCTGACTCCCCGGCTCGACCCCCGTGCCATGACAGACATCGCATACGATAGATCTGGGCACAGTGAGCTTCATCTGAGCCCCGAAGGCTGCATCTTCTAAGTTAATGCGCAGACGATACTCTAAGTCTTCGCCGCGCTGAGCGCGACTGCGTCGGCGGTCGCGCGTGGTGCGCGTGCGCAGCCCCTCACCGAAGAACGCATCGAAGATATCCTCCCAGGCCGAGCCAAACCCAAATTCTTCAAACGCCTGGCGAGCGCGGCGAAAATCGCTTATATCGAAGTCAAAGCGCTGCTCCGGCCCAACATGCCCGAAGCGATCGTACTGGGCGCGCTTGTCAGGATCGCTCAAGACTTCGTAGGCTTCGGCAGCTTCTTTGAATTTTTCCGGGTCTCCACCCTTGTCAGGGTGATATTTCTTCGCCAGTTGCCGAAAGGCTTTCTTGATCTCTTCTTGCGAGGCGTCGCGCGAGACGCCTAAGATCGAGTAATAATCTTTCTTGGGCATAACTCCCTCACGACCCTCACCCCCTCCCCCGGAGAGGGAGAGGGGGTTGTGTGATTACTTATCGTCTCTCCTCTCGTACTCGGCGTCTATGTACTCCTTGCCTTGTCCATCTGAAGACTGCTGCTCGGAGCTCGAGGTAGCCTGAGCGCCACTGGCTTGATAGATCTCCCGACCCAGCTCTAAGCTGGCTTCCTCGAGTTCTTTCATGGCTTGCCGGACTTCGGCAATGGGGGCCTGCCTCTTGAGTTTCTCTCGGAGGTTGTCAGCCGCTCGCTGGATCCGGTCGCGCGTCGAGGCGCTCACTTTCGCGCCGTGCTCCTTCAGGGCTTTCTCAGTGGTGTAGATCATCTGATCAGCGCGGTTGCGCGTCTCCACCTCTTCAGCGCGACGACGATCTTCTTCTTCGTAGCGCTTGGCCTCCTCTTGCATTCTCTTGATCTCTTCATCGCTCAGGCGCGACTGCTCCTTGATCACAATACTAGCAGATTTCCCCGTCGCTCTATCTTTTGCTGTGACGTGCAGGATACCGTCCGCGTCAATGCTGAACGTCACGTCGATCTGCGGGACACCGCGCGGTGCGGGTGGGATCCCTGTCAACTGGAAGCGCCCAAGAGACTTATTATCTGCAGCGAACTTGCGCTCCCCTTGCGTGATGTGAATATCTACCGTCGTCTGACCGTCTTCAGCTGTGGTAAACGTCTTGGTGCGCTCGACGGGGATGGTCGTATTGCGCTCGATGATCGGCGTCGCGATGCCCCCTAATGTTTCGATAGACAGCGTCAAGGGGGTCACGTCCAGGAGCACGATCTGGTCGACTTCTCCAGCGAGCACGCCGCCCTGAATGGCCGCGCCCATCGCTACGACTTCGTCAGGGTTGATCTCTTTATTGATCTTGGCCGAGCCGAACATCTCCGCCACGCGCTCCTGCACCCGAGGCATCCGCGTGCTGCCACCGACTAAGACGACTTGGTGGATATCTTTAGGCGAAAGCTTCGCATCGCTGAGCGCCTGCTCCACGATCCGCATGGATCGTTCGACCAGATCATCGGTGAGGGCTTGGAACTTGGCGCGGGTGAGCTTGCGCTCGAGGTGCTTCGGCCCGCGAGCGTCAGCGGCGATATACGGCAGATTGATGATCGTCTCGGTCTTGAACGAGAGCTCCTTCTTGGCGGCTTCGGCAGCATCCTTAAGGCGCTGCAACGCCGCTAAATCCTTGGAGAGATCAATACCTGTCTCGGCCTTGAACTCCGCGATCAGCCAGTCGATAATCCGCTGATCGAAGTCCTTGCCGCCCAGATACGTATCTCCCGAGGTCGACTTCACTTCAAAGACGCCGTCGCCGATGTCTAAGATCGTGACGTCGAAGGTCCCGCCGCCTAAGTCATAGACTAAGATCGTCTCGTCTTTCTCTTTATCGAGCCCGTAGGCCAGCGATGCTGCTGTCGGCTCGTTGATAATGCGCTCGACTTCAAGACCCGCGATCTTGCCCGCGTCTTTTGTGGCTTGACGCTGCTGCTGATTAAAGTACGCCGGCACCGTAATAACCGCCTTGGTGATCTTGAAGCCGAGCTTGTCTTCGGCATCTCTCTTGAGCTTCTGTAAGATCATCGCGGAGATCTCTTCAGGGGTGTATTCTTTCGTCATCCCTCCAGCGGTGATCCTGACACGATAATCTGTTCCCATCTTGCGCTTGATCTCTAGCACGGTGCGCTCGGGGTTGGTGATCGCTTGACGCTTGGCCAACGTCCCCACGAGACGCTCCCCTGTCTCGGTGAACGCCACGACTGAGGGCGTGATGCGCTCACCTTCAGCGTTGGTGATGATCTCCGGTTTGCCGCCTTCGACAATTGCAATTGCAGATTTTGTCGTTCCCAAGTCAATGCCAACAATTCTCTCCTTCGCCATAGCAACCTCCTTCAAGATTCTGTCTGTTTATGTGCTTCTGAAGCTGGTTTATCTACATGTTTGCTGACTTTGACCTTGCTGGGGCGCAGCACTCTTCCTGAGCGCTGATACCCCCGCTCGAATTCCTCCAAAACCTTGCCTCCGGCTTCGGTGGTCTCCACAGTGATCAACGCCTCGTGAAGCAAGGGATCGAACGTCTCACCCACGGCAGGGATGGGCTGGACGCCCTTGTTCACCAAGAAGCTGTGAAATTGCGCGAAGATGCGCTCGACCCCCTCGATAAAAGAATCTTTGTCGTTGTTTTTATGAAATGCGCGGAACGCGCGCTCAAAGTTATCATAAATGGGCAGTATTTCTGAGAGAAGCGCATCTTCGATCCGCCGAAAGACTTCTTCGTTCTCGCGCGCGATGCGCTTCTTATAGTTCTCAAAATCCGCGTGAACTCGCTGTAATCGCTCTATGAGCTCTTTGTGCTGGCGCTCTTTCTCTTCAAGCGCCGTTTTCAATTCAGCGAGTTCTGGGTTTGTCTGTTGAGTTTGCGTCTGTTGAGTGTTGGTCTCGTCCATAGTGATCACCTCATGGCCTTTGAGACGGTCAGAATCGCGCGGAGGCGATTCCCAATATACTGAGTTGTTGAGACGGCCTTGCTGTAGTCCATGCGCACCGGGCCCACAACCCCCAGCGCGCCGTCGTAGCCGTACTGCAGGCTTATTAAGCTATAATGGCGCAGCTCACGCACGGTGTGCTCCTCACCGATCACGGTGTTGAGCTCACCGGGAGCCTGGCGTACTTGTCGGATCGCTTGAATGAAGCGATCTTCATCTTGAAGAAGGGTGAGCAGCTTGCGCGCCTCTTCTACGGCGTCATCCCAGGTGAAGACGGTCTCGAGCAAGTGTAACAATCCTTCAATGTAGATCCGTTGTTTGCTCATCTGCGGCGGGAGGAGCTGCTGCAGGAGTATATAGGCGTCTTGGGTGACCGGGTCGGCCCACCCTTCCAGGGGGCTTGCTTGAAGCTGCTCGCAGATCAGCCCCAGCTGCTGGCCGCGCAGAGTTCGATTGAGCATTTGAGCGATCTTATCGAGTTGTTCTTGGGAGAGCGTCGTGGGGATAACCCGTGACTCGACAATCCCTAAGTTCGAGATGATGACCGCCAGTGCGTGATCTGAAGCCAACTTCACTAGAGTAATAGATTCAAACTCGGTCTGGTCGAGCCGCGGCGCGAGCACAAACCCTAGATGGCCTGTCAGGCTCGCCAGCAAGAAGGCTGTCTGCTTCAAGAGCTCATCCAATCGCTGTCTTTGGAAGCTATAGGCTTCTAAGATCGCGTGCTGTTCCTTGCGGGCCAGCTCGCTCAGCTCCAAGAGCCAGTCCACAAAGAAGCGATAGCCCTTGGCCGTAGGGATGCGGCCGGAGGAGCTCCACGACTTCTTGATATAGCCATGCTTTTCAAGATATTTCATCTCATTGCGAATCGTAGCAGAGCTGACCGACAGCCCGTATTTCTCTAAGATCGTCTGGGAGCTGACGGCCTTGCCCGTGCGAATGTAATGATCTACTATTTCTTTGAGGATCAATCGCTTCCGTGCATCCATTAGCAATCATCCCCTGAGTCTGCTAAGTAATGATACCACAGCCAGGGGAGTTTGTCAACTGGGCGGGTGGGGGCGTTTCTGCTAGAATAAACAACATAGAAGGGAGTGATCTCCATGGAACACGGGAGGGTTGTGTCGATCCATATATCGGAGGAAGCTGCAGGGCCGATGAAATCTGTCGATGCGACGCGAGCTGTTGCCGGGCAGGGGTTAGAGGGGGATCGGTACTTTCTGAGGAAAGCGCGCAAGCACGGGCCGGATCGCGAAGTGACCCTGATTGAAATCGAAGCGATAGAAGCATTAGAGCGCGACTACGGGGTGAAGCTCAGCCCTGGGGATGCGCGGCGCAATATTGTGACGCGCGGGGTGGCGCTCAATCACTTAGTGGGCAAAGAGTTTCGTGTAGGCGAGGCTGTGTTGAGGGGGATTCGGCTGTGTGAGCCCTGTCAGCATCTTGTGGAGCTAACCGGGCAAGAGAAGGTCTTGCGAGGGTTGGTACATCGTGGGGGCCTGCGGGCGCAGATCGTCAAAGACGGTATGATACGGGTGGGGGATCACATATCTCCACTGTGAAGGCCCCACGCCCGCGCCAGCAACTCCGACAGATGCACCGTCTGTATCTCTAACTTCTGCGTGCGGCACCCATACTGATGCTGGATCATGCACGCTGAGCAGGGCGTCATCAGCGTCTGCGCCCCTGTCGCCTTCAGGCGCTCCAATTCTTCACCAAAAATCTTCAGCGAGATTCGGTGATGGATCGTGCTGTACGTCCCCGCACCCCCGCAACAGTGATCAGATTTCTCCAGCTCTTTGATCTCCAAGCCCGGAATCTGTTTGATGACCTCCAAGGGCTTCGCGCCCAATCTCTGCGTGCGCGCCAAGTGGCACGGCACATGATAGGTGACGCTCTCTGACAGGGGCTGAAAAGGCTTCAGCTCGATCTGGGAGAGAAACTCGCTCAGCTCGCGAATCCTGTGAGCGAGCGTCTCGGCGCGGTTCGCGTAAGCAGAATCGTCTCTCAAAAGTTTAGGATAGTTCTTCAAAAACCCTGAACACGTCGCTTCGTCAGAGATGATGAGATCTGCGTCGATCTTCTCTAGAATCTCAATATTCAGACGCGCTAAGTGTTTCGCAGCGATCTCGTCGCCGTAATAGAACGCCGGAGCCCCACAACAGATATGCTTTTCCGCACAGCGCACGGCGCAGCCGTTATGCTGTAAGACTTTGATCGTTGCGGCCCCGGCATGGGGATAGAGGAGATCTATCCCACACCCGACAAAATACCCCACGCGATGCCTCGCATCTTTTGGGTTCTCTTCCAAGAGTTCTGGGAGCCGCTCGTGTAGGAATCTCTCAGCGAACTGATGGCCCTGGAGAATCTCGATCCCGTGAGCGAGATCTTCGTCGGTGCGCGTCAGGATCGCGTGCGCGATCTTGGGCAGCCCGACTCTTGTTCCCAGCTGCCATGCCCTGACAGCTCGCGCCAGACGTCTTCGGTCAGGCAGAAGCTTTCTGTACGCAAAGCTTTTGAGACGATCCGTCGGCGTGCGCCCCAGCCGCTCGTTGGCACGGCTGAGCAGCTGAGCGTTGCGCCACGGCAGATCGATCTGTACAGGGCATTCTTGAGCGCACAGCCCGCAGGTCATGCAGAGCGACGCCAATTCACGTGCGCGTTGAAGATCTCCCTGGCCATTGTGATCGACAAATGCCGTCCAGATCGCCCCGATCACGCCCATGTACGTCTGTCCAGCGTAGACGTGCCCGCCCACAGTGCGAAACGCAGGACAGATGTTCATGCAGCTGCCGCAGCGAATACAATAGAGCGCCTCGCGAAATTGGGTATCTGTGCGCATGCGGCTGCGCCCGTTGTCGACTAAGATGACGTGCACCTCACGATCTGGCGTCGGCGTCACCAGTGAGACGTAGCTGGTGAGCTTTTGGGCTGTAGCGCTGCGCGGCAAAAGCTTTAAGAGCGCTAAAGCGTCGACGAGCGTTGGGACGATCTTCTCGATCCCCGTGATGATGACGTGAGTCTTGGGCAGCGTCATGGTGAGTCGGTCGTTGCCCTCATTGGTGATGATGAGAAAAGTCCCTGTTTGGGCAACGGCGAAGTTGGCGCCAGTGATCCCCATGTCAGCTTCTCTGTAGCTTTGTCTGAGCGAGGCGCGAGCGATCTTCGTCAGCTCATAAGGGTCATCGGTGTAGGCGACCCCGAGTTTTTCGGCGAAGAGCTTGCCCACGGCTTCGCGGGGCTTGTGAATGGCCGGCCCAGTGATGTGAAACGGGCGCTCCCCAGCCAATTGAATGATCCGTTCCCCTAGATCGGTCTCGATGACTTCAATGCCTGCGGCTTCTAAGTGTCTATTCAACTCGATTTCTTCTGTGACCATCGATTTCGATTTGACGACTTTTTTGACGCCGCGTTCGCGCACCAGCTCCAGCAGATACTCGTTGGCTTGGTGGGCATTGGTGGCGAGATAGAAGTGACCGCCATGGCGGGTGACGCTCGCGCGAAGCTGCTCAACGAGCTGATCGAGATGCTCAATAGCGTGCTCTTTGATCTGTCGTGCGGCGCGCCGGAGGGCATCTTTGTCAGGGATATCTGCGAACGCCCATGTGCGCGACAGATCAAAATAGAGACTCGCGCGTGTGAGCGCTGTGTGCATCGAATTGTCCTGCAGGCTCTGTGTGATCTTTTGGGAGAAAGTTTTCATAGAGATCGGTGTTTATGATAGCGCATCTTCTCCAAGAGATGCAAAAAATAGCCTAAGGGGGAAGCGCGTGATATAATAACAAGAATTCAGGAGGGATGATTATGCTGCGCTGTGGGTTCGTCGTGGCGCTATTTGTCGGTCTGGTAGCTGCGGGCGGGTGGAATCTGCCGTCCACCCAAGCACAAGGTACGACCGTTGAGATTGTGAGTGGAGGCAGAACCTATCCGGCCTATCTGGCTGCCCCTTCTATCGAGGGGCGTAAACCTGCTGTGATCTTGCTTCACTCGATCAACGGCTTTGAACCCGGTTATAAAGAGCTGACGGATCGTCTGATGATGGAGGGATTTGTCACGCTCTCGTTGCAATGGCAGACGTTCGAGCGCATCCCGCCCGATAGTGTACTGGAGCAGCTCTTGCGTGATGCGATCTCTTATCTGCGCAGTCGTCCCGATGTCCACCCCGAGCAACTGGGGCTCACAGGGTTTTGCATCGGCGGGCGCTACACAATGCTCTTCTTGCCCTTGATTGACGACTTCAAGGCGGGCGTGGCTTGGTATGGTTTCCCCTATGCGGGGGGATCAGCGACGCAACCGCAGCGGCCTGCGGACCTCATCGAGAGATTAAAAGCTCCGCTCCTCATTTTGCACGGCACGGCTGACCGCCCCAGTCCCATCGCTGACATCTATCGTTACGCTACCGAACTGGATCGAGCTAACAAATACTTCGAGCTCAAGGTCTACCAAGGACAGCCGCACTCGTTCATGCTCCAGGGAGGGCAACTGCTGCAGACGCCGCTTGCATTCGATGCCTTCAGGGAGATGGTTAACTTCTTCAATCGGATGCTGCGCTAGCGCTCCTGAATGATAGATTTCTTGGTCTCTCATCAGTACAGTATTGTCGTTTTTTTATTGTGTCTCATAGTGATCGCAGCAACGAACCTGTGGCTGTTGCGAAAGCGTCTAGGGTCGTACTCGGCGTCTCGACATGGCCCGCGGGTCTCGATCTTGCTGCCAGCACGCAACGAGAGAGAGAATATTGAAGCTTGTGTAGAGTCCCTGTTGGCTCAAGAGTATTCTGATTTTGAGGTGCTTGTGCTCGACGATCAATCTGACGATGGAACAGCGAGAGTCCTGCACGAGCGATTTGCCGGGCATCCTCGCCTCACTGTGCTACACGGGGTGGCTCCGCCACCAGGGTGGGTAGGGAAAAGCTGGGCCTGTCATCAGTTAGCGCGCCATGCTTCTGGGGAACTCTTGCTCTTCACCGACGCTGATACACGTCACCACCCGCACACGCTCGCCCATGCTGTCGGAGCGCTGATGGAGAATAACTTAGATCTTCTCAGTGTGTTCGTCAGGGAGGAGGTCGGCTCCTGGAGTGAGCGTCTTGTCATTCCGATGATCCCGTGGAGCATTCTCTCTTTTTTGCCCCTGGTTCTGGCGTATTATACACCGTGGGCCGCTTTCTCTGCGGCGAATGGGCAGTTTTTGCTCTTTCGGCGAAGCGCCTATGACTCCATAGGAGGCCATGAGGCCGTGCGCCACAGCGCTGTGGAGGACCTAGCGCTCGCTCGCCGTGTCAAGCATTATGGGCTACGCTGGAGGCTGCTCGACGGCAGCGATCTTGTTCGATGCCGGATGTATGAAAACTATGAGCAACTCTACGAAGGGTTGACGAAGAACCTCGTGGCAGCTTTCGATTATCGCATCGGATGGTTCATCTTAATATGGCTTTGGATTGGGGTCTTCACGTTCGAGCCTCTGGTCGTTCTTGCGGGCCATCTGATGGGGATGGGCTGGGGAGACGTTCAACCGGCCGCATGGTCGGTCATACTCTCATTAGGGCTATGGGGGATGGTTTACAAATGGTTCAGCTACCCTCTACGCTGGGCGCTCTTCTATCCCATCAGTGTAGCACTCACCCTATGGCTTGCATGGGGATCGTTGAGGAGGACTCTTCGCGGCCGAGCGATATGGAAGGCTCGTACGCTCCCTCGGGTGCGCTGGCGGTGGTGGTAATATGGACGTCTTCTTGTGGGCAGTAGGAGGGTTTATCTCAGGTTCGTTGATGTTTTCGCACTGGCTTGGGCTTGTAGTGCTCAAGCGAGATATTCGTACGATAGGGGATGGCAACCCCGGGGCGAGTAATCTCTTTCGTGCTGGAGGTTGGTTAGTAGGGATTGTGGGGTTGCTATTGGATTATGCCAAGGGCGTGGCGCCGGTTGTAGTTGCGCGTTTTGTAGGGGGCATAGAAGGGTCAGCGTTGATCCCTACGGCGTTGGCTCCAGTGTTGGGTCATGCGTTTTCGCCGTGGCTGCGTGGGCGCGGCGGCAAGGCCGTCGCCGTGACGTTTGGCGTCTGGACGGGCGTTAGTCTCTGGGAAGGCCCAGTGGTGCTTGGTCTGTTACTGACGGTGTTCTACATGTTGAGTGCCCGTGATAGCTGGACGGTCTTCATCTCAATGCTTTGCTTTTTCGTCTATCTTCTCTTGCGTGGTGTTGAGAGCTGGTTTTGGACTGGGCTTGGTTGTTGGGCTATTGTGACGGTGAAGCACTTCAACGAGCTGCGTCGAGGGTGGATGTGGCGCCCTTGGGTACGGCGTTTATATAATTAAAGAGACAAGGAGGATCGAGTATGCGGAAGGTCTTCGCGATGGCTCTTGTTCTTGTCTCTGCGTGTGTTCCCGTAGTAGCAATTGTTCAGGGTTCTGATCTCTCAGGGGTGTGGGCGCAGCTTGTCGTCAGCTCGCAGCTGAGCGACGTGCCCTTTGTCGGGCGCGTGCGCCAGCAAACAATCTCGGTTCAGCGGGTCAATATCAAACAAAATCAGAGTGCTGTGACACTAGAAGCACAAACATGCGCGCTCGAATTCGACAGCGGAACGGCATTGGTGCAGGTCAGCTTCCCTGAACGGTTTGTGAATGCTTTGGGGATTGACATCAAGCAAGCTCAGTTTGATCAGAGCACGCTGAATTTTGTGCAGCCGCGCGCTACATATCTGCGCGGCGTTCGCCTCCAAGACCCAGAGAGAGATCCCCTGCCCACCGATCCCAAAGACCCCCGCATCTTCGACCAAGATGGCGACGGCAACCCCGGCATGACACTGAAAGCAAGCATCATTGGGGTGGTCAACGCTGATATTTATATCATCCAGCGAGATTGGAACATTTTACGTGGGCAGCTCACGTCGAGCACGACGCTGGACGGTTTGGTCGAGTGGGGATCTGAACAGGTGATCCTCGGAGCAACTAACCCTATTTTTCTCAATGCTAATCCGACATTTCCCGATCCCAATCCCACTAACAGCTTTTTCCGTTCGACGCGGGTGAACGCTGAGACCTCGTGTGAGCAAATCCGTGCCCAACGGGATAGATTGTTTGCACGCTGATTTACTTGATAGCTCGACGAGCGCGCCGCGGCTTTCGAGTGTCCTCTGAGATCTCTTTGAGACACTCGGCGAACTCGCGCAGCCTCTGGTCTACTAAGTAATTGATCGTGCCTTCAGGGAATTTGCCATCACGCCCGCGCTCCCCCGCCGGCACCCCCGTCAGAATCTCTATGCCCTCATCTATCGTGCTCACTGCCCAAATATGAAATTTCTTTGCCCGCACAGCCTCAACGATATCTTCACGTATCATTAGATTCCGCACGTTGCTCTTGGGGATGAGCACCCCCTGTTCACCTGTCAGTCCCTTCGCTTTACACACGTCGAAGAACCCTTCGATCTTCTCGTTCACCCCACCGATCGCCTGGACTTCGCCATGTTGGTTGACCGACCCTGTCACAGCGATCCCTTGCTTGATGGGTACTCCCGACAGCGCCGATAGCAGCGCATACAGCTCTGTGGACGAAGCGCTATCGCCCTCAACCCCTTCATAGCTCTGCTCGAAGACGAGCTTTGCTGTGAGCGTCAAGGGCTTGTCTTGAGCGTATTTTTGCGCCAAGTACCCGCTTAAGATCAAGACACCTTTGGAGTGAATGGGGCCGCCTAGCTCGACTTCGCGTTCTATGTCTATAATTCCCTCGCGCCCCGGCGCAACGCTCGCCGTGATCCGGCTGGGCTTGCCGAAGATATAATCCCCTAAGTTGATGACCGACAGCCCGTTCACTTGCCCTACAGCTTTCCCTTCGGTGTCAATGAGCAGCGTGCCTTGCACGATCATCTCTTGAATGCGCTCTTGGATGAGATTGGAGCGATACACCTTCTCTTCGAGTGCTTTTTGGATGTGGCGCATGCTGATGTGCGAGGCGTGTTCTTGGAGCGCCCAGTAGTTCGCTTCTCTGATGACGTCGGCTATCGCGCCAAAGTGGGTGGAGAGCTTCTGTTGGTCTTCGGCCAAGCGCGCGGCGTGCTCCAAGAGCTTAGCGACGGCTGAGCTGTCTAAGTGCTTCAGGTGCTCTTTCTGGCAGAACGTGCAGAGAAACTTGAGGAAGTCTTGAATATTTTGGGGCGAATTGTCCATGCGCGTGTCGAAGTCGGCTTTGACCTTAAAGAGTTCGGGGAACTCCTCGTCGTAAGCGTGCAACAGATAGTAGAAGAGCGGGGGACCCACAAGCACTACCTTCACGTTGAGGGGGATGGGCTGGGGGCGCAGGCTCTTGGTCGCAATGAAGCCCAGGCGCTCTCCCAGCTCTTCAATGAAAATCTCGCGGCTGCGCAACGCGCGCTTCAGCCCATCCCAGCTCAGTAGGTTTCTGAGCACATCTTCTATGGGCAAGACTAAGTATCCCCCGTTGGCGCGATGGAGTGAGCCAGCTTTGATCATGGTGAAGTCCGTGTACAGCGCGCCAAACTGCGTCTCTTTCTCGATGCGCCCAAAGAGATTATGATAGACGGGGTTGAGCTCGACGATGACTGGAGCCCCCTGCTGCTTACTGTTGTCTACCAGGACATTTACAAAGTATTTGCGGAACGGGAGCTCTGTGGCCCATGGGACGGCGTTGCCCTCGGATTTCTGTTCGCCCTTGAACGGCTCGATGTTCTCCAAGATATCTTTCTGCACAGCGTTGAGATACTCTAGCACGTCGGGGAGGGTTTTGTATTTCTCTCGCAGATCGTCCATCAAGCCGCCGACCATGTAGAGCGCGACTTGTCTGTCGAGCTCATGGAGCTTCTCCTGGGCGGTTTTCTCGAGGGTACGGATCTCTTTCATAGCCGTCTTGAGGTCTTCTTGAAGGGCGTCACGGCGGCGCTGGAGGTCTTCTCGAGCAGCTTGTGGCAGGGCTTGGAACTCGGTATCGGTCAGGGGGCGACCGCCAAGCACAGGGAGGATGAGAATCCCAAAGGGCGCGGCTTGGAGCGTGAACCCTGCTTGGGCAGCGCGCTCCTGCACGCGGTTGATCACAGCTTCGCGCTGCTTATTGAACGCTTTCATGATCTCATCGCGCTGGGCGCTGTATTCTTCGCTCTCGAAGACCTTGGGCAGTTCCCGTCGCACGTGCTCAATGAGGCTCTTCATGTCGTGAGCGAGCTGTGTCCCCCAGCCGGGGGGCAGGCGCAGCACTTTGGGCTGATAGGGGTCGTCGAAGTTATTCACATAGCACCAATCGGAGGGGGTCTCTTTCTGTCGGGCCAGCTCTTCTAAGAAGGACTTGACCGCAGTCATCTTGCCGATGCCCGGCGGGCCCGCAACATAGATATTAAAGCCGAGCTCTTGGATGCCCAACCCAAATTGGAGCGCGGAGACGGCGCGCTTCTGCCCGATGATCCCTTCTAGAGGCGCAATCTTCTCTGTCGAGTCAATCCCCAAGGATTGAGGATCGAAGGTGCGACGCAGCTGCTCTGGGGTGAGTTCGTAGGTCATTCTCTGGGTCACTCCTTGGTTGCCCTATAGATGCTCAATGAGCATGCCCACAAAATACCCGACAATCGCGACGCCCAAGCCCACCAGAAACATATCTAGCCCGCTTCTGAAGGCCCCGCGCCCGGTGAAGAGACTCCGCGCAGCGCCCACAGCAAAGTGCGAGAGCATGCTGATCACAAACGATGTCCAGATCTCTATCGGGCCGCTTCCAAAGAAGAACGGCAAGACGGGGATGAGCGCTCCAAAGGCCGTCGCCGTTCCGGTCAAGAAGCCCTCCCGCAGGGGCGAGCTCAGCTCTGGGGAGATCCCTAACTCTTCGCGAGCCTTCTCTTGCAACGCGATCTGGGGATCGGCCATCACTTGGGCAGCCGCTTGCCGCGCAGCTTCCGCAGGCATCCCCTTGGCTTCGTAGAGCAACGCTAATTCTTCAGCTTCGACTTCAGGCATGAGCTGGATCTCCTCGCGTTCGAGTTCGATCTCGTATTGATAGACTTCCTGCTCGCTCTTAGCGGCTAAGTACCCGCTCGCCCCCATGGAGAGCGCATCGGCCACAAGGCCAGCTATCCCGGAGAGCACGATAAACTCGTGCACTTGCGCGCCGAGCACCCCCATCACCAGCCCGAAATTCGCCGTCAAGCCGTCATTGAACCCATAGACGACATTGCGCAGAAAACCCCCAGACTCCATACGGTGCCACGGCTCTCCGCCACTGCCAGCAAGTTTCATCAATGTCTCAGCGTGGATCGCTTCATCGCGCGCGACTTGTTGGGAGATCCTTGCTGCTTCGCTTGTGCCCATGGTCGCCTGCTCGCGCAGGTAATTCTTGACTTCGCTGGCTTCATCGAGGATGCGCAATCGCATGACCGTGCCTGCCCCGCCGCGACGAGCCATCCAACCCAGGAGACGCGCCCTCCAGCTGGGCCTAAACTCCCCTAGGGAGACGCCTTGCTCTGCCAAGAGCTTGGCAAAGCTCTGCTGGTGCTGGAGCTCGACGTCGGCGAGCTTGAGATAGACCTTCTTGCGCCGTGCATCGGGCTCAACATCAGCTAAGATTCTATACAGATACGCTGACTCTCCTTCGTCCTGCCAGTGTTCCAGCAAGCGCTTCCTGTCCATGGGGTGCTCCTTCCTATGTGTCTGTCTCTGTAGATGAAGCAAGGCGTGAGAGATCGACATGATCTCGCACGAGTCCCTCGAGTATCGCTATCTTATCGAGAGCGTCTTTAGTGAGCAAGGGTTCGCTTCGAATGCGATCTCTTGGCAAAGCGACTGTGAGAGGTTGACTTTTGGGAAAGGAGTATGTATAACGTACTTACAGTATTTTAATCTAAAACCCCAAACGATTTAGGGTTTTAGGTGGAAGGGGGAGCGAATCAGATGCAAGCGTACAGTAAGGGCTTTGCCAAAGTATACAACACAAGATGGTCTGGCTTCGCCAAGCAGGTTGCTCCGCTTATTCTCGATTTTTATGCTGCTACACCGATTGGTCGAGAGAACAAGACCGTTCTTGATCTCTGCTGTGGCACTGGTCATCTGGCAGTACATTTTCTTGAAAAGGGGTATCGGGTCGTTGGTCTTGATCTGTCAGACCATATGCTCCACTACGCTCAAGAA
This sequence comes from Candidatus Bipolaricaulota bacterium, assembly GCA_041641035.1. Classification (GTDB taxonomy): domain Bacteria; phylum Bipolaricaulota; class Bipolaricaulia; order RBG-16-55-9; family DRXL01; genus JANXCC01. The sequence goes on along the minus strand of JBEPZC010000005.1, from coordinate 3,039 downwards.
AATGCCCACCAGTATATTGAGGCTGGCCAGGCTGCATTCATACAGGGTGATGCAAGCAACTTTACATTGGATGAGCGTTTTGGTTTGGTCGTTTCTACGTTTGATTCACTCAATCATCTTGAAAACGAACAGGCGCTGTATAGATGCTTCCAATGTGTGCATGCAGTTAGCGATGGGTACTTCATTTTTGATTTGAATACGCGGCGTGGGCTAAGACGCTGGAACGGCATCCAGGTAGATGACAGCGATGACGACGCGCTAATCATCAGCCGTGGCATTTATGACGGACACAGTGATAAAGCCTGGAAAAGGATCAGCGGGTTTCTTCGGTTGCCCGATGGGCTCTACGAGCGATTCGACGAGACAGTGTTTAACACTGTTTTTGAGATGGAGAAGGTAAAATGTGCGCTGCTCGACGTTGGTTGGAAGAACGTCTACTTTGCTCGCATTCAAGATTTGAAGACGCCGTTAGATGAACCCGAAAAGGAAGGACGGGTGTTTATCGTCGCGAGCAAATAGTGTTCTTTGCGTGAAGGCCGCCCGACACGCGCTTGCACCTGACACCGCTCCGCTGCGCTGTGCGGCGCTCTTGCTGCACCTCAGGCAAAATGCAAAGGAGCAAGGGTTGAACAAGATGAATAGAAACACAAATATATGGTTATGGCTTACTGTTCCTATTTCCATGTTGCTGGCAATTGCCTCGGGGAGCGGAGTATTCATTAGCGGTCTTTATCGCGACACCCCGAATCTTGTGACACAGGCGATAGGCCAAGATGCTATCACGCTTGAGGATTTGGAATTCTCTGGTTAGCTGCGGCGCTTGCATTCGCGGCTTCTCGCATCGGTACAGGCACACGGCTTCCATGGTGGCAACAAGCAACTTTGATTACCTCGGTAATCTCACTCCTTCTTTGCATCATCGGCTGGCCCGATGCGCGAATTGGTTTATTCATCAATATAGCCCTAATCGCATTCTTGCTGGTGAATAAGCAAGCGGGTTGGTTATGACTGCGACATACAGCGCATAACCGCGCCGCCCAGCAACGGGTTACAGCCGACGTTGCTCCGCAACGCGCCTGAACCCAACCGTTGGACAGTCGTTCGAGCTGCGAGATGGCCAGGCAGCCAAGCTGTGAGAGTGATCAGCGAGTGGCTACGGGGAGTACGGAAATGAACGGGAAGCGATTCGATCTCGCGCTTGTGGTGGCCTTCGTGGCTGCAACTCTGTTCGATATCGTGCTGAACGGCGTCGCTCTGCGGAGTGCCTTCGAAGCCGGAGCGCAATACTGCGCGTCCGCCCGAGGAGCGGTTTCCCGCTCACGGTGACGTTGGGGTGCCACGGCGTCAGTGAGAGCAGTCTAATCAATAGTTGGGCGGAAGTGCGATGATCTGGAGGTATCAAGCATGGCGCCAGTCGATGTAACTCTTCGGTTTGTGGCCGCAATCAACGCGCACGACGTCGCGGGTATCGCGGCTCTCATGACCGATAACCACCGCTTCATCGATTCGCTTGGTGCGGTGGTCAACGGGAAGGTGAAGATGCGGGAGGCGTGGCAAGTGTACTTGACGATGGTGCCGGACTATCAGATAGACGTTCGCTGGACGTGCTACAACCGTGAAGTCGTAGTTATCCTCGGCGCCGCCCGAGGGACCTACGCTCCGGATGGTAGGCTGCGTGCGGAAAACCGCTGGGAAACGCCCGCCGCTTGGCGCGCTGTTGTCAGCGGTGACCGAGTAGCAGAGTGGCAGGTTTATGCGGACAATGAGCCGATCCGTCGTAAGATCGCGGCCCACTCCGCCCAACAAGCCAATACAGTGGACCGGCCTTCGGCCGGCCGCTGATCGGCATCACGTTCGACGAATTCCCCGATTACTCGACCCATGGGAAATCCCTTGAGGATCTTTAGGAGAACCTGACAAACTCTTTGGTAACGATCTCCTTGGCGCAGGGACCACGCGCTCCTGACAACCCGCTGTGAGACTGTTACCATAACCCCTTCACACACAGAAGACGAGGGAGGTTCATTTTGTGGATCAGCTCTTTGTTGCACTTGCTGGGCCAAATCCGATCTGGCAAGAGTTATGGAAGTGGGATCGCCATCACGGTGCTCAACACCCTAGGGTCGCTTTTGATCTTGATCTGGCGCTTTCCACGTATTTGATCTGTCCGTGTAGCCTAGATAATTTGTCCAAGATCAACGTGATCTCGCACAAGCTCTTCAAGCAATGCTATCTTATCTTGTGCGTCCTTGGTGAGCAAGGGCTCTATGCTCTCGATGCGCTTGGCCGTCTCGTAGGTGTCATAAGGGACAAGCAACAGCGGGATATTGCGCTCCGACGCCCGTGAGATGATATTTGCTGGGGGCACGATATTATTGGTGAGCACAATTCCGGAAGTGTTGCTCTCTAACGCGGCGAGAATCATATCGCTGCGGTCACCGCTGGTGATGATCAGTTTCTGCTCTTGGGCAAAGCCAGGGTGGCGCATCGCCGTTGGGGTAGACATTGCTCCAATGAAGATCTGTTTGGCGACGTGATGGAGCCCGCCCTCGCCTGCAATGACCTTGGCGAACAGACTTTCTGCCAGATAGCTCATCTCCAGCGTCGTCAGCTCCGCTCGATAGGGGATAATCCCCAGCACATTCACCCCTTGCGCCGCAATCGCATCACTATGGGAGCTCTTGAAATCGTCAACGTTGGGCACTTTGTTCACGATGACCCCCAAAAGATCGACTCGCTCTGCTTGGGCTTGCTTGTGCACAAAGAAGATATCATCCAGGATCGTGCCCTCATCGCCCGCGGCGACGAGGACTATGGGAGCTTGCAAGTACGTGGCCAGCGAGAGCACATCCAAATAGACCGAGACCCCGTAGCTAAAATCCCTTCCTCCCTCGACGAAAAGAATATCTTTCTCTCCCTCAACACGGGAGGCCGACTGAAGCAATCTCTCCTTCATACCTGTAGCGTCGTACATATACCGAAGCTTGGAGTGGTCGAACCCGATGCTCAGGTCATCGGGGTTGTCTGTCAACCCGAAGA
>JBEPZC010000004.1:0-21166 GCA_041641035.1 Candidatus Bipolaricaulota bacterium | reverse complement strand
GTGGGGATGCGCTGGGCGTATATGCTGATCGCCAGTGGGGATTGGCTTGCGCCTCTCGCAAGTTGGGGGCTGCTGGGGTACGTACGCGGAGAGATCACTGCACACTACATGCACTCAGAGAAAGGAGGAGATTCCCATGCGTCGGTGTAGTCTGTTAGCAGAGGATGGGCGGTGGACGCGCACGTCTCAGGAAGCAATAACTCTATGAGCGCCAACGCCGGAGGAGATCTGTGCCCAGCTAACTTCCCCTGGCCTGCAAACTTTAAGAGGTAACGAGAGAGCGCAGCTGCTCAAGCGCCGCGCGAGGGTCGTTCTGCCCAAAGATCGCGCTCGCTGCTACGATGATATCTGCCCCAGCACGCGCGATCTTCTGAATATTCTGGGCGTTGATGCCCCCGTCCACTTCGATCTCGACGCTCAGATTTTTCGTGCGAATCAGCTCTTTAGCTTGACGAATCTTGTCGAGCGTCTCGGCGAGAAAGCTCTGCCCAGCAAACCCCGGCTCCACACTCATGATCAATAAAAAATCTATCTGATCTAAAAACTTCTCGACGGCGCGCAGACTCGTCTTGGGCCGCAGGGCAATCCCCGCCCGCGCGCCCATTTTGTGAACCGTCTCGATCACGGGAATAGGATCAGATACAGCTTCTACGTGAAACGAGATCAAATCGCCAGAACGAACTGTGAAGTGCGGCGCGTATCTTTGGGGGTCGGTGATCATGAGATGGATATCAAAAGGGGTAGAGATCCTCTCGCGCAGCGCGTTGACGACTACCGGCCCAAACGTCAAGTTGGGCACGAAGTGCCCGTCCATCACATCCCAATGGAGATAGTCTGATAAATGAGCGACCGCGTGAGCTTCCTCTAGCAGCCTGGCACAGTCTGCAGCCAGCAGCGAGGGCGCGAACTTCATTGATCTATCTTTGGGAGTCGCGCGCGATCAGCAGCAACCGAATGAGCTGTAAGACGGCCATCGCCGCCGCTGCTACATACGTCAAGGCCGCTGCGTTCAAGACCTTCTGCACGGCTCCTAGCTCTGACTTGGCGACAACCGTTCCGCTCTCTTGCAGAATGGTGACCGCTCGGCGGCTCGCATCAAACTCCACCGGCAGCGTGATGAGCGTGAAGAAGACCACTCCGGTGAAGAAGAGCACCCCTGCCCACAGCAGCGAAGGGATCCCTGCAAGCAGCCCGATGAAGAAGAGCGGGAAGGCCAGCATGCTGCCGAAGTTGGCCACGGGCACAGCAGCGTTGCGCACCACCAAGGGCGCGTAATTGTACGCATCTTGTAGGGCGTGGCCTGCCTCGTGGGCCGCAACACCAATAGCCGCTAGAGAACGGCTGTCTGGAGCCGAAAGCCTCAAGGTCTTCGTGCGCGGGTCATAGTGGTCGGTGAGCTGCCCAGGCACGGCCTCGATCCTGACGTGAGTGAGCCCTGCGCGATCCAAGAGTCGCCGCGCCGCCTGAGCTGCCGTCAAGCCCGACGCCGACTGCTCCTTCGCATATTGATGATAGGTCGTCCAGACACGATACTGCGCGTAGAGCGAGAACATTAACGCTGGAATAATCAAGATCAGAAAGTACGGATCCACGTAGAACATCTGATCACCTCTCTCGGCTGATTATAGCAACCCTCACGACAGTTGCAAGCTCCCTGTGAGATCTTGCGCTGCGGGCGTTTGCACGGTATAGTATTATATCGCCTTTGGGGTGTGGTGCAACGGTAGCACGCCGGCCTTTGGAGCCGTGAATGGAGGTTCGAATCCTCCCACCCCAGCCAGCCTTAAGAGTATCAGCTGTGAGGTGGGATGTGCTGCTGGGCGCAAGCCCTGTAGGTTTTCTACAGAACTTCCGCACAGCCGCACGCACACGTGACCGAGATCGAACAGCTCCGCAAACGCCTGGGCTTGGAAGAGATCTCCCTCGAGGAATTGAAACGCCCCTTCTACCATAGCTCGTATGTGAACGAGCACCCCCCAGGGTTGGAGTCCAACGAGCGTCTGGAATTTTTGGGAGACGCGGTCATCGAGCTGGCCGTTGCCGAATATCTCTTTCATACGTATCCTGAGCGCACCGAGGGCGAGCTGACCAAGATCAAATCTGTGGTCGTGAGTGGCTCGGTCTTGGCGGAGAAAGCCCGCGAATTGCGCTTGGATCAGTGCTTGCTCTTAGGGCACGGGGAAGAAGAATCCGGCGGACGCTCCAATGCTAAACTCTTGGGCGACGCGTTTGAGGCCCTCATGGGGTTGGTCTTTGCCCATTACGGTTACGAGCGTGCGGCAGCATTGGTGTTGAAGCTATTGCTCCCGGAGATCGAGCGGGTCGCGGAGGGACGGCACCGCCGGGATTACAAGACGTTGCTTCAGGAGTGGGCGCAAGAGCAGCATCAAAAGCCCGTATATACGCTCGTCGCCAGCGAGGGGGAAGATCACTGTAAAGAGTTTACAGTCCAAGTAGAAGTGAACGGCCTTTCTGCGTTGGGGAAGGGACGCAGCAAGAAGGCCGCCGAACAAGATGCCGCACGAAAGCTCTATGCCCAGATCCTTGGTGAACCCTGTCCTTGACGTCGTCTTTTATTTTGTTTTAAATGAAGGTCGAGCGCCGCTTGCGCCCGTAGCTCAGTTGGACAGAGCGGCGGTTTCCTAAACCGCAGGTCGTGCGTTCAAGTCGCACCGGGCGCACCAAGACGGTTCCGAATCCTCGGTCTTCACGTGGGAGGGCATAGATGCGCACGGCAAGCGCCCAACAATCACTCGATCTTGGTCGGCTGCGCCTCCACGGATTGGCCCTGCTTGCCGGGCTGGCTCTTGTGGGGAGTCTGCTTTGGCCATGGAGCACCTTTGTCCAGCTTGTGCTCACGCATAAGATCCTGACAGGAGTCTTTTTTGTTATGGCGCTGCTGGCTCTTGAGGTGTCGGGATACTTTCTCATCCGCGCGGTGCGCGAGCGCGCCGTGACTCTGTGGGAAGCGCTCGCGCCGCTCTTCTACAGTGCCGCTGGGGTGCTCAGTCTTCTCTTCGGATATTTCTATATTCTGCCCATCAATCCCGTAGCAACTCTCTATCTCCTTGGGGCAGGGGGGCTGGCCGTGGGCACGCTCTTCGTATGGCCCCAAAGCCCGCAGATCCGAGCACTGCTTACTAGAAAAACCCTTCGCTACAGCGCCCTGGGCACAATAGCCCTCACACTCGTGGCAGCGATAACGCTCTTCTCTGGAGGCTGGGTGCAGCGCCCCGTCAGCGTGAATCCCCCGATCGCTGAGTTCGTCGTCTCGTCCCAGACGACAAAAGTCGGCGAACCGATAGATTTCGACGCGAGCGCCTCCAAAGCCCGCCAGGGCCAGCTCAAACTCTTTGACTGGGATTTCGGCGACGGCATCTGGCACGAAGCCCCCGCCCCCCACGGCGCCAAAGTGACCCACGTCTATTATGAGCCCGGCCAGTACGAAGTGATGCTCAGAGTCACTGACGACCGCGGCGAGGTCAGCACAGCGTACAGTCTGTTTATCACAGTGCAAGGGGAATCTGGCGTAGAGAACGTGATGGTGCTCCCTGGACAAGAGATCGCCGGGATGGCCTGGGACGGCTCGCGCCTGTGGATCGTCGACTCTAAAAAGAGCGTGCTCTACTCCCAGCAGGGGCTTTCGGAGTCTGGGGCAATTTGGTCACATCACGAGCTGCCCAAAGAGATCCGATGGCCCGCGGGGATCGAGTGGGATGGACAAAGCTTCTGGCTGGCCGACGGCGCAACGATGACGATCTACAGGCTCTCCCAAGGGAACTTCGAGATCCTCTCACGATGGGAGTACCCCGGCACTATCCCTGCCGATTTAGCCTGGGACGGCAGACTGCTTTGGGCTATTGATGAGATAGATGCAACGCTCTATGCCCTCGACCCGACCGATGGCCGCACAGTCAAAGAGATCAAGCTCGATTCGGAGATCTTCCCTAGACCCGTGGGGCTGGCGTGGGACGGCCTTGCTTTCTGGGTTTCAGATATGCACTATGGGATCCGGCGCATTGCCCCTGAGAGCGGGCGCGTCCTGGGGACAATGGCCGCACCAGAAGGCGGACAGTACCCTATAGCGTTAGCGTGGGACTCTGGCAGCCAAGGCTACGGACGCTTATTAGTCGCCGACCACGACACCAAGAAGCTTTATCAGCTCAGACTGAAAGCCTGGGGAAGGGAGAAGCCCGGCCTCGGTGAGGGTGTGAACCCGTAACTATGGACGCTCTCGAAGCCAAACGCTACTGGATCGCGCTCACGCTCATCCCTAACTTAAGCCCTAGAAAGTTTCACATCCTGCTAGAGAACTTTTCTAGCACTCAAGAGATCTGGGAAGCGCCACAAGAGAGACTGAGAGAGATCCCCGGCTTCGCCGAATCTGCTCAGACTTTCTGCGCCCATCGCCAGAGAGTTGACATAGACAGGGCGTTAGAGCAGATCGCACAGCTGGGGCTCACAGTGATCACGCTCGAGGACGCGCAGTACCCCGAACCCCTGCGAGCGATCCCTGATGCCCCACCGGTGCTCTACCTTCGTGGGGAGTATAGAGAGAAAGACAAATTAGCGGTCGCCATTGTGGGCACGCGGCAGGCAACTTCCTATGGGAAGCGCGTCGCGCAGCAGTTTGCCGGGGAGCTTGGGCGCTTGGGATTTACTATTGTGAGCGGGCTGGCCGAGGGCATCGACACCGCTGCTCATCGTGGGGCGCTCAAAGTGGGCGCCCGCACGATCGCCGTGCTCGGCAGCGGCTTTGCCAGACTCTACCCCCACAGCAACCAAAAGCTCTTAGAAGAGATCGTCTCGAACGGCTGTGCTATCACGGAGTTCGCCCCAGAGGTCGCCCCGGAGAGATGGACCTTTCCCCAGAGAAACAGAATTATCAGTGGGCTCAGCCGAGGGGTGCTCGTCGTCGAGGCTCCTCAAGAGAGCGGGGCGCTCATCACAGCGCGCTGGGCATTAGAACACAACAGAGAGGTCTTCGCTGTGCCGGGGTCCATTTTTAGCGAGTCCTATCGCGGCTGCCACAAGCTCATCAAAGACGGGGCGAAACTCGTCGAGAGCGTCACTGATATTCTAGAAGAGTTGAAAGACTTACGAGCGCTCTTTACCGTGCGCCGCGAGAAGCCCGCTCCAGTGCAGAAGCCAACGCTCTCCCCTCTGGAAGAGAAGATCTTTGCAGCGCTGGAGTTCGAACCAATGCACTTTGACGAGATCGTGAGCAAGACGGGACTGTCTGTTGGGGAGGTCTCCGAGGGTCTGCTGACGCTCTCATTACAGGGCCTTGTCCAAGAGCTTGAGGGCAAGCACTATGTGAAGCTGCCGTGAGCATCTCCTCTGATTCTGATTGCTATCTTCTCACTTTCTAAACCCCGGCGGCCAGGGGTAGTCAGCAGGGCAGAGATCAGTTTTGCCGTTTCCAGATAGTTCGTTGGCTTCTCCTGCTATATTGCCCTGAAACCTCAAAGATGCGGCAACCTGATCAAAACATGGTCGGCGGTAAAGAGCGATCCCATAGTCAGTATTATTAGTTATCTGGTTGTTGCGAAAAGTCGGTGAAGCTTGTTCTTGCAGAACCGCACCCAGCGTGTTTTGTGAGATATGATTGGATTGAATCAGCGGCTGTCCTGCCTGTATCAACACCCCTGACGAAGGGAAGAGCATATCTAACAAGGAGAGAAGATGAGTATCAACAGTGAGTGATGGTATATCGTTGCGCGCGATCTCGTTGTTGCTAAGCGTGGCTTCTGCACCGCGCAACCAGACACCCCAACCATTCCCTACGATCTGGTTCTTCTGAGCATTCAACCGAGGGGTCACAAACTGCTTTGAATTTGGGTCAAGCGATTGCGAAGCTCCTAAGCCGAACAGGTTGCCCTCGATGCGATTTTCCAAGAGCTCGGCTATTGCACTGTCACCAACGACCGCGCCAAAGCCTTGTGGGTGAAATTCTTGGCCAAAGAATCCGAAGAAGGGGTCATAGAAGAAAAGACCTCCTAAGGAGTTCGATTGCAGACCGTTGCCAAGTATTTGATTACGCACTAATGTGACGCGCGAGAAGCCACGTACGATGATGCCATTGAGTTCATTATCTATGAATTGATTCCCCTCTAGGTGAGCCCAGGCTACATCATAGACTTGAACTCCGTTCCCACCCTTCTGAACAGCGTTGGCTCGTACAGTAACCTCTGCGGATCCTTTTATCTCTAGGCCAGTTCCATTCGCAATAAGCTCATTGTCATTGATCACCACAATGCTCTTATTCGTAACCGAAATGGCCACAGAGTTATCCTGAAACTGATTTCCCTCAATACGGCTTGGGAGAGAACTTTCAGTCCCCGTGAAAACGCCCAATCCGTTTTGTGATATTTGGCTATTCAAGACAACTATTTGACCGTTCTCAAGAAAAATGGCAACCACGTGTTCGGAGAACCGAATCCGGCTGATAGCTACTTGAGCATTTTGCCCACTGATATAAACGCCAACTGCGCTGCCGAGTATTGTTAGATCTTCCAATTTGGTGGAGACCGATCCAGTGATTCTGATGATTCCCCAGTTCCCTAAGCCTTCTGTTGAAGCATTTTTTATAAACACCAGATCTTTGGATTCCCCAGAAATCGTCAAGCTTTTATTGATATTGATTTGGCCTGTATACGTACCGGGACGCACTTTGATAGTATCGCCAGATTGGGCTGCAGCGATAGCAGCTTGAATTGTGCGATAACAGGGCGAAAGACCGCCACACGTCGGGTCATCGTCGTCAACCCAAAGAGTGCTGAGTCCTGAAAAGGCAGTGTAAAGACTGATCGTTCCCAACGCGAACGCCACGATAACCCCAACAAAAATCGAGATCGCATCACGCTTTATGGCGGGCATTATTACCTCTTTCATCGAATATTATAAAAGTTCACTGCCCAATTCAAGTACTCCACAGTGCAGGCGTCTTCACCGACACACAGCCACGCATATAGGCGACATGGGGAAGTCTCCGCTGGCAACCCATCGAGAAAACAGATAAAATTCAGCCTTATAAAAGCGATATAGAAAGGAGCCATAATGGAAGAACGCACCTTCGTCATGCTCAAGCCCGATGCCGTCAGAAGACGGCTCATCGGCGAGATCATCAAGAGAATCGAAGCCAAGAACTTACATATCGTCGCGATGAAGATGATGCGCATCGATAGAAAGCTCGCGGAGACCCACTACAGCGAACACCGCGAAAAGCCGTTCTTTCAAGACTTAGTAGACTTTGTCACAAGCGGCCCCGTTGTGGCGATGATCGTCGAAGGGCCCAATGCTATCAGCGTTATACGCGCCATGATGGGGGCTACAAATCCCTTCAACGCTGCCCCAGGAACGATCCGAGGGGATTTTGGCCTCGATCTGACACAGAACTTGATTCATGGCTCTGATTCCCCACAGTCGGCCCAGCGCGAACTGGCCCTCTTCTTCCCCGAAGAGACGTAGCACCCTTCACGGAAAACCCAGATAAAATCAGGCCATTTGCACGGTCTGGGAGTTTTTGCTATACTTGTCGGACCGATGGCGGTTTGTGGGTTCGACTGCGTGAGAATTCTTTCTTTCCTAGAACTCTGTGTGTTTGCTCCAATGGAGGTCTCCTATGCCGTTGTATCGCTATCTCTGTGAATCGTGTGGTCATAGTTTCAGCGTGCTCGATTCGTTCAACAGCCCCGATCATCGCGAGTGCGAGGAGTGCGGAGCCCGCCAAGCACGTCGGCTTCCCTCTCGCGTCGGCATCCAATACAAAGGCTCTGGCTTCTACACCACAAACTACGGACGGAAACGCCAGAACTCCACATCGACGAACGGCACAGCGCAACAGACATCCAAGAACTCACACAACTCGTGAACGCTGCAGCACCGCAGCATAAGGGGGAGCAGACGTGTACAGCGGTGACGATATTGCTAAACTGCGCATTGGCTTGGCCTCGCCAGAGGAGATCAAGAGCTGGTCTCGCGGCGAGGTCACCGAATCGGAGACGATCAACTACAGGACTCATAAGGCCGAGCGGGGAGGGCTCTTCGCTGAAGAGATCTTCGGGCCGGAAAACGACTACGAGTGCGCCTGCCAGAAATATCGTGGGCGCAAGTTCGAGGGGATCACGTGCGAGAAGTGCGGGGTCCTTGTCACTAGCTCCGACGTGCGCCGCTCTAACATGGCCCACGTCGAGTTGGCTAGCCCCGTCGTCCACTTCTGGTACCTCAAGGGCCTCTCTTCGCCCCTGAGCACGCTTTTGGGCATCAAGCGTGCCACCCTCAAGAAGATCGCCTACTACGAGACCACCCCCCTCGAAGAAGAGATGTACATCGTCACCCAGTCGAGCTCTTCAGACTTCCCCAAGGGCGAGATCATCTACGGGACCCAGCTTCAGATTCTGGGCGAAAAGAAGAGATTCACCGCCGAGCGCCTCTACGCCCTCGAGAACGACTTCGAGGTCAGCGCCGAAGGCGACGGCAAGGTCTCTTTCGAGAAGATCAAGCTCGAAAACGGAGAAGAGATCAAGCTCATCAAGCTCTCCAATGCGACCAAAGCCTTCCCGGTGCCGCTCAATGCCGAGATGCTCGTGCAGTCGGGGGAGAAAGTCCAAGTCGGCCAACCACTGGCACGACTGCTCAAGGAAGAGTATCTCACCGAAACGATGTTCAACTTCCTCAAGAGCGTCTACCCCGATGTGAAGGGCAAGAAGGTCGTCGAGGCTGTCGATAGTCTCATCTATCTTGTGACGAACGTGAAGAGCCCCACCGTGCCCCTCAAGGTGGGGGATCGCCTGTGGGAGCTCGAAAAGAACGCCTACGAAAAGCTCTATCCGGGGCAGTTTGAGGCGGAGACCGGTGCCGCGGGGATCAAGGGCGTCTTGGCCAATCTCGACTTAGCAGCCCTCGAGGCCGAACTCCATCAGCAGATCGCGCAGGAGCCGACCGAGGGCCGCCGCAAAAGACTCTTAAAGCGATTGGAGATCGTCCAGCAGGTGCGCCGCAGCGGCAACCAGCCCCAAAATATGATCCTAGACGTCATCCCCATCCTGCCCCCGGAGCTGCGCCCCATCGTCCAGCTTGAGGGCGGCAAGTTCGCTACCACCGACCTCAACGATCTGTATAGACGCATCATTAACAGGAACAACAGATTGAAAAAGCTCTTGGAGATGGGGGCGCCCGAAGTCATCCTGCGCAACGAGAGAAGAATGCTCCAAGAAGCCGTCGACGCGCTCATCCACAACGAGAAGAAAGATAACCCCATCTTGGGGCGCGATAACCGCCCATTAAAGTCTCTAAGCGAGCGCATTCAAGGCAAGCACGGACGACTGCGGAGAAATCTCTTAGGCAAGCGCGTCGATTACTCCGGCCGCGCCGTTATCGTCGTCAACCCCAAGTTGAAACTCCATCAGTGCGGCCTGCCCAAGAAGATGGCCCTGGAACTGTTTAAGCCGTTTATCTTAGCACGCCTGGGCGTCACGGCCATCTCGAACTTCGACGATGTCAAGAACAAAGCCCTCTCAGGCGAGATGCCCGAGGTCTGGGACATCCTAGAGCAATTAGTCAAAGAGCATCCGGTCTTGCTCAACCGCGCCCCAACGTTACACAGATTGGGCATTCAGGGGTTTGAGCCCGTCTTAGTCGATGGGGATTCCATCCAGATCCACCCGTTCGTCTGCCGCCCCTACAACGCCGACTTCGACGGCGACATGATGGCCGTGCACTTGCCGTTGGGCAAAGAAGCCATCCAAGAGACACGGGAGATCATGCTCTCGACAAAGAACATCCTCTCGCCAGCCAACGGCAAGCCCCTGAGCATCCCCACCCAAGACGCGATCTTTGCGTATTATTATCTGTCCATACTCGACCCCGATGGCCAGGGCAAGGGCAAGTATTTTGCCAGCATCGCCGAAGCCGAGCGCGCTTACGAAGAGAAGATCATCTCCCTGCACGCGCCCATCAAGATCCGCATCGACGGCAAACTCATAGATACGACGCTGGGGCGCGCCTTGCTCAACACCGCCTTCCCCCCAGACCTGCGCGATTATAATAAAACTTTCGATTCCGATGCGATCAACGCGCTCATCATGGAGTGCTACTTCAAGCACGGCCTCGACCGCACCGTCCAGCTCCTCGACGATCTGAAAGATCTGGGGTTCTCGTTTGCCACCAGATCGGGCCTGACGATCTCCGTGCGCGACTGCCTCATCCCCCAAGAGAAAGAGAGCATTCTCAAAGAAGCCCGCGAGCGCGTGGCCAAGATCAACGAGCGCTACGAGCGCGGGCTCGTCACCGACGAGGAGCGCAAGGCAAAGATCATCGAAGTGTGGATGGAGACAGTGGACAAAGTCGCCGACGCGACCATGAAGAACCTCGCCAAGCACCCGTTCAACCCGATCTATATGATCGTGGAATCGGGGGCGCGCGGCAGCAGCACCCAAGTGAAGCAGCTTTCCGGGATGCGCGGCCCCATGACCGACCCCTCGGGAAGAATTATCGAGATGCCGGTCATCTCCAACTTCCGAGAGGGGCTCAACGTCATCGAGTACTTCATCAGCACGCACGGCGGGCGCAAAGGAACTGCCGATACAGCCCTCAAGACCGCGGACTCGGGGTATCTCACCCGACGCTTGGTGGACGCCACCGAAGAGCTGATCGTGAAGGCTGAAGACTGCGGCACGACCGAGGGCATCGAGATCGACCCGCTCTACTACACCAAACCCCACGAAGTCATGGAGACCATTGAGGAGCGCATCTACGGGCGGGTGCTGGCCCAAGATATAGTCTTCTTGGGAGAAACCCTGATGAAGCGCGGCGAGGTCTTCGACCGCGAGAAGGCCCGGTACTTTGGCAATCTCACCGCGGAGCTCTCCGTGAGCGACCCCGCGTTCTATGAAAAAGTCCTGGGCACCAAGGCCGCACAAGATATCCGCGATCCCAAGACGAATTATGTCATTATCTCCCAAGACGAGTCCATAACTCGTGCGCTCGCAGAGAAGCTACGCGCCCTCAAGGTCGAGACGATCCGTGTGCGCCCCAGGATCGTCATCCGCTCGCCCATGCGCTGCACCGTCCGCAGAGGCGTCTGTCAACAGTGCTATGGATATGACTTAAGCACCCATAGATTAGTCGAGCTTGGCACGGCCGTGGGCATCATCGCGGCGCAGTCTATTGGCGAGCCTGGCACCCAATTGACCATGAAGACGTTCCACACCGGTGGTGTGGCCGGGATCGATATTACCCAGGGTCTGCCCCGCGCTGAGGAGCTGTTTGAGGCGCGCAAGGCCGTGCGCAGCTCCCAGAGCGAGATCGCACCGATCAGCGGCGTGGTGATAGACATCATCCAGCCCTCTAAGACCGGCCGACTGAACGTGGTCTTGCACGGTGATGAGAAGCGCCTGCGGCTGCCAAGATCGCTTTGCGCCCCTGTGGAGAAGAACACCTCCGTGCCCCTGAAAGAGCTCCTGCGGGGCTCCAGCCCACGCAGCGGTCTGGTGCGCTTGATCGAAACCGCGCGCAAGCTCTACATTCTCAACCCCGACGAGGGCGATGCCATCTACACCCTGCCTGAGGGAGCTACGATCCTCGTGAAAGATGGGCAGAGGGTCTCTCAAGATACGCTTCTCGCCGAGCCGTTCCATGAGGAGCCGGTCGTCTCGACCGTGGACGGCGTCGTCGAGGAGGTCATAGAGAACGAGGAGCGCGCGATCATCGTGAAGGAGAAGGAGACCGGCAATCGCGTGCGGTACAAGCTCCCCTATGGAGCCCGCCGCTCCGTCAACCCCGGGGACAAGGTCGTCAAGAACGAGCGGCTCTCAACGGCATCCAAACCCATCGAGCTGCGCGCGCGCACCGAAGGCATAGCGATTGTCACGAGAAATCAGGTTATCATCTATCAGCCTCACGAAGGCAAGGAGTTCACGCTTACGGAAGATCTCACCGTGCTCAAGGCCGACGGCGACTGGGTCGAAGCCGGCGAACCCCTCTTTGCCCTGGCTCTCCCCAGCGATGAACACGTCACGATCGACGCGATCAAATCGCTTGATGACGACCTCGTCGAGATCTCGTACCATCAAGAAGTGACGGTCGAGCTGACCAATCCGCCCGTTGTGAGGATCGGCGATAAGGTCCAACGCGGGGAACTCCTCTCCAAAGGGGTGATCTCCCCCCACCGACTGCTGAGCATCGCCGGCCCAGACAAGACCAGAACATATCTGCTAGAAGAGATCCATAAAGTCTATAAGAGCCAAGGGGTGGACATCAACGACAAGCACATCGAGCTGGTGATCCGCCAGATGCTCAACAACGTGCGGATTGTCGACCCTGGGGATTCGCAGTTCTTGCCCAATGAGCTCGTGCTGTACGAGGAGTTCCAAGCGGAGAACAGACGCCTCCTTGAGGAGAACCGCCAGATCCGCGCACGCCGAGAGGAGATCATCGGCTTGACGCTCGCAGAGCCGATTACAGATAAGACAGGAGCCGTCCTAGCCGAGAAGGGCAGCACAGTGACAGCCGAGCTTCTTCGCGCGGCGGTGCGCGCCGGGGTGACCGAGATCGTGCTGGAGCGGGGCAAGGAGAAGGTCACCCAGCGCATTGCCGAAAAACGTCTGCCCGACGGCGAGCGCGTCCTGCTGCGCATCTCCAAAGCCGCGCTCGAGACAAAATCCTGGCTCTCGGCAGCGTCGTTCCAACGGACGACCACCGTGTTAGCCGAAGCAGCGCTCAAGGGTGCCGTCGACAAATTAGAGAGCCTCAAGCCCGCTGTGATCGTGGGCAAGCGCATCCCTGCAGGGACGGGGTTCCGCCGCCCCTCTCCTAATGGCGCTCCGGCGGCCAGCAGCGCTCAGTAATATAAACTCTCAAGCCCTCAAGGGCACGGCGCCGGTGGCTGATACGGTTTTTGATCTGCGGCCCAAGCTCGGCGAGCGTCTGGGTGTACCCTTGGGGGATGAAGACGGGATCGTAGCCAAACCCCTCTGAGCCCCTGGGAGCCTGAGCGATCTGGCCCTCTAAGACGCCCTCGCTGAGGAACTCCTCTCCATCGGGAAAGACGAGCACAGCAACGCAACGGAAGCGCGCACGCCGGTCCTCTGTGTCTTTGAGAAGTTCTAAGAGCTTGGTGATGTTGGCGCGGCTGTCGTTATGCGGGCCGGCAAAGCGCGCTGAGTGTACCCCTGGCGCTCCCCCAAGCGCATCCACTTCTAGACCCGAATCCTCTGCAAGCACGGGCAGCCCCGTCTGGGCACAGATCTGGTGAGCTTTCTTGCGCGCGTTCTCTGCAAAAGTCTGGCCGTCCTCAGCGATCTCTGAGAACGAGCACTCCCGAAACGTCAGCAATCTTATATTCGAAAGATCAGAGAGTATCTCCGTGATCTCTCTGATCTTATGGGTGTTCTTTGTGCCCAACAGAAGCAGCATTCAGCGGCGCTCGGCGATCTCTCCTACGCCTCTCAATTGCAAGGTCTTGGAGAAGTGGCAGCTCACAAAGTGCTCCCCGCCAATGTCTACAAAGGGTGGCTCCTGCTCCGCACAGATGGGTTGCATGTAGGGGCAGCGTGGATGGAAGTAGCACCCCGACGGCGGGTTGACTGGACTGGGCACGTCGCCCTTTAAGATAATGCGCTCACGCTGGTAGTCGGGATCTGGCACCGGCACCGCTGAGAGCAGGGCTTCGGTGTAAGGGTGCCTCGGATTATGGAAGAGCTCCTCGGTCCCGGCCATCTCCACGATCTTGCCCAGATACATCACGGCGACGCGATCGCTAATATGACGGACGACCGACAGATCATGCGCGATGAACAGATACGTGAGCCCAAATTCTTTCTGAAGGTCTTCCAAGAGATTGAGCACTTGAGCTTGAATCGAGACGTCCAGCGCTGAGACGGGCTCGTCACAGATAATTAATTTGGGGCCCAGCGCTAACGCCCGGGCGATCCCGATGCGCTGGCGCTGCCCCCCAGAGAACTCATGGGGGTAGCGCTTCATATATTGGGGATTGAGCCCTACGGCTTCTAAGAGTTCTTTGACGCGAGCCTCCCTCTCCGCGGCAGTCCCCACCCGGTGCACCACCAACGGTTCCCCAACAATGTCCCCAATGGTCATTCTGGGATTGAGGGAGCTATAGGGGTCTTGGAAGATAATCTGCATCTGGCGGCGCAGGGGTTTGAGCGCGCGATGGGAGAGCTTGGCGATATCTATAGGCTTGTTGTCGTTATAAAAGAGAATACTGCCATCGGTGGGATCGAGCAAGCGCAGGATCGTGCGCCCTACTGTGGTCTTGCCGCACCCGGATTCGCCCACCAGCCCCAGCGTCTCCCCTTCACGGATGAAGAAGCTGATGCCGTCCACAGCCTTGACGTGAGCCACGACTCGGCGCAAGACGCCGCGGCGCACAGGAAAGTACTTTTTGAGATTGCGCACCTCTAAGAGTATCCGTGCATTCTGTGTGGTCGCCATAGTCACCTCAGAAACGAGCCCAGCAGGCTACTTTGTGCCGTGGTTTGATCTCTTTGAGCTCGGGCATCTGCACGCGGCAGATGTCGATCGCTTCAGGGCAGCGCGGCTCGAACGGGCAGCCCTTGGGCAGATTATACGGGTCTGGCACCATCCCCTTGATGGGCTTCAATCGCTCTTTCTTGCGCGTCAGCGCCGGAATGGACTCCATCAGCCCACGCGTATACGGATGCAACGGATCGTGATAGATATCTTTCACCGGGGCTTCTTCTACGACCTTGCCCATGTACATAATCACGACGTCGTCGGCCATCTCCGCGATCACCCCCAAATTATGGGTGATCATCATGAGGGCCATGTGAAACTCTGCTTGAAGCTTTCTGATCAAATCCAAGATCTGCGCTTGAATGGTCACGTCGAGGGCAGTCGTGGGCTCATCGGCGATCAACAGGGTGGGGTTACAGCTGAGGGCCATGGCGATCATGGCGCGCTGCCTCATGCCTCCCGACAGCTGATGGGGGTATTCATCCACGCGCTGTTCCGGCGAGGGGATGCCGACAGCCTTGAGCATCTCGATCGCGCGCGCACGCGCCTCGCGCTTGCCCACCTTCTGGTGGAGCATGATCGCTTCCATGATCTGATTCCCAATGGTGTAGACGGGGTTGAGCGAAGTCATGGGCTCTTGGAAGATCATGGCGATCTCGTTGCCGCGGATCTCGCGATATTGCTTGCCCTTGGGGTCCAGTTTGGTCAATTCGATCTCTTGCCCGTTGCGATGGTAGACGATCGAGCCCCCTAAGATCTTCCCTGGGGGCATGGGGATCAAGCCCATAATCGAGAGGGCAGTGACGGACTTTCCGCAGCCGGACTCGCCTACGACCCCAAGGGTCTTTTGCTTCTCGATCGAGAAGCTCACGCCGTCCACAGCCTTGACCACGCCATCCTCGGTGTAGAAGTAGGTCTTGAGGTCGCGCAGCTCAATCAGTTTGTTGTTGGTATTCATAAGACGCTCTCAGCGGGACGCCAAATACGTCAGCACGAACGCGAGCACCATGAACGCCGCAGCAAGCCACGTCGTGGCGGTGCGTTTGGGGTCGGCCTCTTCCTCGCGGCCGAAGACCGTCGAAGTCGCCCCGGCCCCGAAGGCCCCACCCAACCCCGCGTGCTTACTCATCTGCAAGAGAATGATCCCAATGAGGGCCACGCTCACCAGCACAAACAGCACCTTAAGAGGGATTTCCAGCACGTTGAGTATCTCCATAACTTATGCGATCACCCTCGCTCTTTATAGACAGACAGGTATTGTACTATTATTTGCCACGCTCTTCAACTGAAGCGCCCGCCAAAGAGCACCCACTCGACCCACGTCACGACGGGCATGATGACGCGCTCCAGCAAACCCGCATAGAGCAGCAGAAAAATTATAACAAAGCCGAAGGGCTCCAACTGCAGCAAGAGGCGCTTGCCCCCCTCAGGCAACAGATAGAGCAAGACCCGCGACCCATCGAGAGGCGGCACCGGGATCAAATTAAACAGAGCTAATATAATATTGATCGCAATAAAATAGAACAAGAAGAACGAGAGCGAATGGGGTAGGCTCGCCCCAAGACCATACCACAGCCCTGTGCCCACACCAGCTAAGATGACATTGATCAGCGGCCCGGCCAGCGCAACGAGCATCATCCCCTGATAAGGGCGACGAAAATAGATGGGGTTAACAGGGACGGGCTTGGCATAGCCCAAGATGGGCACGTGCATATTGAAGGCAAAGCGCAGGATCGCCAGCAGCAACGGTAAGAGCACCGTGCCGAAGGGATCAATATGCGCCAAGGGGTTGAGTGTTAAGCGTCGGGCATCGCGCGCCGTCGGATCCCCCAGCGCATACGCCACGCGCCCATGCGCGTACTCGTGAAAGACAACTGCCGTAAAGAACGCGACCAGCGCGAGCACAAACTCCACGATCATCTCAAATGACATCACAGATCTCCTTTGGGAACAACCATCAGCGTTCCTTCTTCGTGGGTCACAAAGACCAACCCAGCTCGTCCGCCCTTGCGCAAGTACTTCACACGAGTATAGCTGACCGGGACCTTTTTTGCATCCCGCCCCTTCGAATAATACGCTGCAAGCTGGGCCGCCTGCAGGAGGACGTCACTGGGAACCTCGCGCTGAGCAGGATTTTTGATGATGACGTGCGAGCCAGGGCGATCCCGCGCGTGGAGCCAGTAGTCCTCCCGCGCTGCCTGACGCACTAACTCGTCGTTCTGGCTACTCGACCGCCCCACCAGCACCCGATACCCCCTAATCACAAACTCCCGCGGGCCTAATCTTTGGGGAGATGCCCTTTGAGGCTCACGCGGGAGATACCCGGCAGCACCTAACTCATCGCGAATCTCTGCGATCTCAGCTTCGCCCTCAGCGCGCTCCAGAGCACTCTCAACGTTCTCAAGATACTCGAACTCGCGGCGCAACTCTTCTAAGCGCGCTGCGAGTTTCTCTTGGGCTCGCTTGAGCTTTTTATACCGCTCGAACTTCTGCTGAGCGTTCTTGCTGGGCTCAAGGGCCGGATCGAGCTTGATTGTCTTTGTCGTCCCATCGAGAAAATCTTCGACGGTGATCTCACTCATGCCCTTCTGTACCCTCGACAGATGGGCCAGGAGCAGCTCGCCCTCGTGCCGAAGCTGCTCATAGTCTTGAGCTGCTTGCAAGTCGTGTGCGACGCGCTCCAGGGCTTTGCGTACCTTGTCGCGGTGCCCACGGACGATCTCGAGAAGCCGGCGCTGCTCGTGGGCCATGCTGGTCCCTTTGCTCACGAAATCATCGAAAGCTTGCGAGAGCGTTGGGCGGCTTTCACAGCGCAGCCCAGCATAGAGCTTCAAGGGGATGGGAGCGATATCCACAGGGGTGTCGCCGTCGAAGTACAGAGAGGGGGAGGGCGTTTGGCACACGCTCTCACAGAGTTGGCGTGCTGCGCTCTCCAGAGCTGCGCGCTGCTCCTGCGTCAGAGACGAGACGGGCTGGCCAGGGTCGAGTCCTGCCCGCACGGCGATCTCCTTGGCCAGGCGTGGCCCGATCCCGTCTAAGATGTGCGAGAGCGCTTGGGCGATTGAGCCGGAAGAGAGTCGCGCGAAAAACTCCTCTGGCGTCATCGTTCGTGGGTCGAGCTTGTCCTGGGGCGGTGGAGCCTGATAGATCTCCCCTGGGCGAAACGAACGCCGCCCCACCGTAGATCTGAGGGCTCCCAAAATCGTCCCGCCGCGCAATAAGATAATATTCGTTTGCTTCCCCAACAGCTCTGTTCTTAGGGTATACTCTTCGCCATGCCGGATCCAGAGATCAATGATGCGCTCAAGGCCGGGCTGGCTCACTCCCACAATAATGCCGTTGCGCAAGTATTTTCGCAGCAGCATACAGAACGCCGAGGGCTTTTCAGGGTGCGCGAACTTGTGCCCAGTGAGATGGACGCGTGGCCACTCCCCGGCCTCAATGAGTAATGTCTTCTCTTCCCCAGCCCACAGCTCAAGGGTGATCAAGCTCGGCTGAGGGTGATAGATCCGTTGCACGCGGCTGCCGGCAATCTGTGCTTTCAGCTCGGCCACCAGGGCAGCGATCGTCACCCCATCTATGCTGTTCATAGCACGATGACGATTATAGCGAGCGAGAGCATGCTTGGCACTTGAGCGTCGCAGGCGTCCTTGGTACAATCTATGGGCACACGAGATCGCCAAGGTTACAAAAACCCTATGTGAAAGCCAGAATCGGAGCGAAATACCCCGCAGCTGTCAGAAATTGGCATCTGTAGTTTATAATGAGTGTCAGTGCTCCCATGCACAAAATCTTCAAGAAAGGAGGAACACGACGGGGGAAGGCAAGCAGAGCGTCTCAGTCATTGGCACACTGCCAGCTGGTATCGCGAGCCAGCTGGAGAGTTTAAACCTTCAAAAGAGGAGGCGAACGCAGTACACCTATGAAAAAGATATTCGTCGTATTGCTGGCTGTAGCGGTTCTGGTTCCCACAGTAGCGTTTATCGGATTGGCTCAGTACAAGTGCGTCCCCAATTGTTCGGAGAACCCGAAGGTGATGGACCGCGAGTTTCTAGAGGCCGCCGCGGAGTTCAAGGGCGGTACAGTGCAAGCCGGCGGGCTCAAGCCCTTCGAGCTTGAACCCAACCAAGAGGAGACCTTCGGGTTGCCCTCAGGGACGAAGACCGTGGTCATCACTGCTGGCGAGGGCGATCTCACCTACACGCTCACGAAGGTCGTAGGCACCGGGGCACGCGCCACCCGCACCAAGATCGCCGACGGGGCTGTCGCGGCCAAACAGTCGGTGACGGTGAACGTCCCACCGTTCGATCGTGCCAAGCAAGAGGCTATGGAGCTAGCGGTCACGGCTGGCCCCAAGAAGACTTCAGTATCGCTGGTCTTCCAGGGTGCCCCCGCCGATGAGACCGTCCTGCCGCGCGTCGCGGTGGAACTCGAGATCTCCAATCAGGGACCGGATGCCGTCAATTATGAAGTGAAGGACGCGCTCAATAGAACCGTGAAGAACGCCGGCAAGGACGTGAAGGGCTCTGTCGGCAAGGGCGAGAAAGTGGTCGTGGGTATCGAGGAGAGCCTTGGGCCCAATCGCGTCTTACAGATCAGCACCAAGGGCGATGCCACAGTAGACATCAAGATCTACTTCGAGCAGATCCCTCAAGCGAACGAGATCGGCAAGGGCATCTACGCCGCGACTTCGATTGCCCGGCCGCGCACTCTCAACCCCATCACCGCGACCGACACAGCGAGCACGCTGATCACCGACCGGCTCCATGACACGTTGCTCGACGGGCCGTTGGGCGCAGAGACCGGAGCTATTGCCGAGTCGTTCGAAGTGACCCCAGACCGCAAGACGGCGACGTATAAACTGCGCAAGGGCGTCAAGTTCTCCGATGGCACGCCCATTACAGCTGAAGACGTGCGCTTCACCTTCGAGAACTTGATCTACCCAACGGACATCGCCACCAGCATCCGCGATATACTCTACTGCGCTGGCGGCAAGGACCTGCCTAAAGTGAAGGTGATCGATGAGCGTACGGTCAGCTTCACCTGCGACAAGCCAGCTCGTGACGTGCCGCACCCCACGGTGGGCTTCATAGAGATCCTCTCTAAGAAGAACATCTTAAAGCTCGCCCCCAATGTAGAAAACAGCCCTAAGGACTTCAACAACGTCTATGGGGTCAACACCAAGCCCGAAGACATTGTGGGTGCGGGGCCGTTTAAGCTCTCCAAGATCGATCCCAACACGGTCGCGGAGTTCGTGCGCAACCCCTACACCTTCCGCGTGGACGAGAAGGGCAATCAACTGCCGTACATCGCGGGGATCCGCATCATCCTGGCTCCGACGCAGGGGCTAGAGCTGGCATTGCAGCAGTTCAGAAACGGCCAGACGGACTTCATCAACCCGCGCCCGGCCGACATCGCGATCCTGCAGTCGGACAAGGCCGCAGGAAGGCTGCCCATCAACGATGACATCGACTCGGGCACCACGGCCTTCGGCACGGAGTTCTGGGTTGTCAGCTGGACCACCAAGAACCCCACGCTGCGCGCAGCCTTTGCCAACAAGCAAGTGCGCTTCGCGTTCTCCCACGCCTCCGATCGCGCCTCGATCGTGAAGAACATCCGGCTGGGCTTGGGCACGGAGATCTATTCCCAGTACTCTGTCCCCAGCCCCTATCACATCGAGCGGCCTGGGCAGAGGGCTGATGTCCTGGCCCGCTGGGAGCAGGCCAAGAAGCGCTTCGATCTGAAGAAGGCTGCCGAAATCTTGGACAGCTTGGGGATCAAGGACACCAACGGCGATGGCATCCGTGAGATCCCTGCGAACTTCGCCAACGACTTCGGTCCGCAGACCAACCCCGCTGGGCCGTTCAAGTTCGAGCTGAACACCAACGTGGGCAACACCCTGCGCGAGGAGATGATCAAGCTGCTCGCGTCGGACTTAAAGAAGATCGGGATCGAAGTCACGGCAGTTCCCAAGGACTTCGCGGCACTTGTTGACCAGCTGACGGTCGGCGACTATGAGGCCATCTTGATCGGTCTGACCGGTGGCACATCGCCTGCCAGCGGCCTCAACGTCTACACGTGCGATGGCAACCTGCACTTCTGGAATGTTAATGCTGGTGCAGGCTGCGCGAACGCTACAGAAGACGAGAAGAAGCTGGACGCGCTCTATCGCCAGCTTGCTGATGAGACCGATGAGGCCAAGCTCCGCCAGCTGGCCGACGAGGCCCAGTTCGTGTTTGCCAATCACCTGCCGTATATCCCGCTGACGGTGGGGAACGCTCTTGCCGCATTCCGCACGGATACGATCCGCAACCACGGGCGTGCTCCGTTGGGCAATCAGTTGGTGCTCTTCTGCAAGGGCGGCCGCTGCCGCGGTGGGTAAAACTTAGAAGGGCAAGTCGGTGCGAGGGTGCGAAGGGTGACTTCGCGCCCTCGCTTGTTTTTTAGCTGCGATGGTTCTCTACTACTATATACAGAGTTTATATCTATAACAGTAGTAGTAGTAGAGGGGGCAAAACCTGTGGAAAACTTTTCGACCGACCAGTCAGTCGATGATTTTTCTTTTTTCTATAATTCGAACAAACGTATGCTATACAAATGTCGGGCTGTGGAAAACCTGTGGAAAACTTGTGGAAAACCTGTGGAAAACTCCTGTGGAAAACTTTCCGGC
>JBEPZC010000003.1:15760-23275 GCA_041641035.1 Candidatus Bipolaricaulota bacterium | reverse complement strand
TCGTTCGACCACCGTCTCATAGATGGTGACGTGGGCGCACGCTTCTGCAAGAAGATCATTAGCTATCTAGAAAATCCGAAACTGCTCTTTTTGGAGTTGGTGTAGCGCTTCTTCAGTTACCATGCGCGGGATCTTTCACTATTTGTGGCGCTACAGGGTGCGCATCTTCTTGGGGTTGCTCGCACTCTTGATCGTTGACGGCGCCCAGCTCATCGTGCCCCTGATCATTCGTGCCGCCATTGATCAGTTATCGCGGACGGGCACGGCACAGCTCGTGCTTTTTGCCGGATATATCTTGGGCATTGCGCTGGTCGTCGCGGTCTTTCGTTTCTTCTGGAGATATTTTATCTTCGGCGCTTCACGAATGATCCGTCGAGACCTGCGTGACCGGCTCTACGCACACTTAGTAAAGCTGTCAGCCAATTTCTTCGCCAACACCAAGACTGGGGATCTCATGGCTCATGCGACCAACGACGTCGAGGCGGTGCAATTCGCCTGCGGCATGGGGATTTTGGCGTTGGCCGATGCGATCATCATGGTCTCGTTCTCGCTCGCCGCGATGCTCTCTATCAATTGGCAGCTTGTGCTCTACGCGTTCACGCCCTTGCCGTTTGTGACGGTCTTTGTTGTGGTCATCGGCCGCATGATCCATAAGAGATTCCTGGCTGTCCAAGAAGCGTTCTCGCTGTTAACTGAAAAGGTCCGCGAGGCGATCGCCGGGGTGCGCGTCATCAAGAGCTTCGCCCAAGAAGCTGGGTTCTCCAAAGATTTCAGGCGCACCAACGAACTGTTTATTCAGAAGAACTTGAGATTGGTGCGGGTGCAGGGATTCTTTGAGCCGATGATCGCGCTGTTGGCGGGGCTGTCCAGCGCTATCGTTCTGCTTGTGGGTGGGCAAAAAGTGATCTCCGGGGCGATCAGCTTAGGCGATTTTGTCGCGTTCACGTCGTACTTGGGGATGCTGACTTGGCCTATGATGGCCTTGGGGTTTGTCATCAACTTGATGCAGCGCGGTGCAGCCTCTATGGAGCGCATCGAGAGGATCCTCAAGACCGAGCCGGAGATCACCGACGCGCCCGATGCCCAGCCCTTCCCTGCACGTGCTGCTATCGAGTGTCGTCGTCTGACGTTCAGCTATCCCGTCGCTGAGCCAAGCGCCAACGGGCACCCCGTCTTGCGCGACATCTCGTTCTCCCTGGAAGAGGGACAGCGATTGGGGATTATCGGGCTGACCGGCTCTGGCAAGAGCACGCTCGTGCACCTATTGTTACGAGTCTTCGATCCCCCTGAGGGGACGCTGTTCATTGGGGGCGTGGACGTGCGCAAGATTCGCTTGAGCCACTTGCGCCAGGCGATCGCGCTCGTCCCCCAAGACCCCTTTCTCTTCTCCACGACGATTCGAGAGAACATCGCGTTTGGAAAGCCAGCGGCCTCCGAGCACGAGATTGTCGAAGCCGCACAGCTTGCCGGCATCTACGACGAGATTTTAGAGTTTCCCCACGGCTTGGATACGATCGTCGGCGAGCGTGGCGTCAGCTTATCGGGGGGTCAGAAGCAACGAGTTGCCCTAGCCCGCGCGCTCTTGCTCAATCCTAAGATTTTAATCTTGGACGACGCGCTCTCGGCCGTGGACGCCGAAAAAGAAGAAGAGATCTTGCGCAATCTCAAGGATTTTATGGGATCGAGGACAGCGATCGTGATCGCCCATCGCATCTCTGCCATCAAAGACTCTGATCTGATTTTGGTCTTCGACCAAGGGCACATCGTGGAGCGCGGGCGGCATGAAGAACTCTTGGCCCTGGACGGCATCTACGCGCGGCTCTACGAGCTGCAGCAGGCCGAGGCAGAGGTGGTGAAGAAGCTATGAGCTATCACTGGGAAGAGGAGAAGCTCGGCGCAGCGTATGATTCGGCGCTGATGCGCCGCTTGCTGACATACGTGAAGCCGTACCGAAAGCTCTTCGCGATCTGTCTAGGGTTGATCGGCATCATCACGGTGTGCGAGCTCGCTTTGCCCTACATCACCAAGATCGCCATTGATCGCTATATCCGACCGGGGCAGCTCAGCGGGCTGTATGGGCTGACCGCGCTCTTTGTGGGCATTCTCGTCGTGAGGCTCTTTGCGAGCTTCGCCCAAGTATATCTTTTACAGTTGAGCGGGCAGAAGATCATGCAGGACATGCGTACCCAGATCTTCGAGCACCTCATGAAGCTGCCCGTCAAGTTCTTCGATAAGAATCCCGTGGGGCGTCTCGTGACGCGGGCGACTAACGACGTCGCGGCCATCAACGAGATGTACGCGTCGGTGCTTGTCTATCTCTTTAAAGACGTCTTCTTGGTGCTGGGGATCTTTGCTATTATGATCCAGTTGAATTGGCAGCTGGGCTTGTTGATCTTGGTGCTCGCGCCTGTGATCGCCTACGCGACCTGGGAGTTTCGCAAGCGCGCCAGAGATGCCTATCGCGACTTTCGCCGCAAGCTCGCCAAGCTCAACGCCTATATGCAAGAGAGCATCTCCGGGATGAGGATCATTCAGCTCTTCGCTCAAGAGTCGCGAAGTTATCAGACGTTCCAGTCCATTAACACCGAAGAGTACGAAGCGAACATGCGCCAACTGATGGTCTTCGCTATCTATCAACCGATCATTCACTTGATGAGCGCCGTCGCCGTTGCGCTCATCATCTGGTATGGGGGCAGGGGGGTCATTGGGGGCATCTTCACCTTGGGGAGCTTGGTGGCGTTTCTCAACTATGTCGAGATGCTCTTTGCCCCGATTCGCGATCTCGCTGAAAAGTATAATATTCTGCAGAGTGCGATGGCGTCAGCAGAGAGGATCTTCATGCTGCTTGACGAGCCTGCCGAGGATCGCGGGCGCGGCAGAGTGCTGCCCTCCGTCCAGGGCGCCATCGAATTCCGTGACGTCTGGTTTGCCTATGAAGGGGAGGAGTGGGTTTTGAAAGGGGTCTCGTTCGCTGTGCGACCTGGCGAGCGCGTGGCCATTGTGGGCCCCACCGGCTCGGGCAAGACGACCATTATCAGCCTGTTGACGAGATTCTACGACATCCAGAGGGGCCAGATCCTCTTAGATGGCGTCGATATTCGTGAGCTCGATATCCAGTTTTTGCGCTCCCAGATGGCGGTCGTACTGCAAGACGTCTTTCTCTTCTCCGGGGATATGCTGGGCAACATCACGCTGCAGAGTGAGACGATCCCTCGAGAGCGCGCCATCGAATCGGCACGATTCGTGCAGGCCAGCTCGTTCATTGAGCAGCTTCCCAACGGCTACAACGCCGAAGTGAAGGAGCGCGGCGCGACCCTCTCCGTGGGGCAGCGCCAGCTGCTCGCGTTCGCCCGCGCTATCGCCTTCGATCCTAAGATATTAATTCTCGACGAGGCGACAGCTAATATCGACTCCCAAACGGAGAGCCTCATTCAAGAGTCGCTGCAGAAGATCTTGCGCGGGCGCACCTCGATCACCATCGCGCACAGACTCTCGACGATTCGAGAGTCAGATAAGATCATCGTGCTGCACAAGGGCGTCGTGGTCGAGCAAGGTACCCATGAAGAATTATTAGCTCGCAAAGGGCTGTACTATGCACTCTACACGCTGCAATTTGCCGAAGCTCAAGCTGTCAAAACCGCCTGAGAGCATGGAGGAGAAACTATGCGCGCAACACTCTACACGCTCATCGTGATCGTGCTCCTGGGAGCTGGGCTTGGGGTCTCCCAGCCTGTGACGCCGTATCCGTTCCAAGTCTACACAGATATAGCTTACTACGATGGCCCCGATGCTCATCCCATCAAGCATCGGCTTGATCTGTTCGTGCCTGAGGGCGTGAAGGATGCCCCCGTGTTGATCTTCGTGCACGGGGGTGGCTGGAGTTCGGGCGACAAGAGTCTCTATGCGTTCGTTGGGCGCACCTTCGCCCAGCAGGGCTTTGTGACTGCTGTAATAAATTATCGGCTGAGCCCGCAGGTGCAGCATCCTGCGCATATTGAAGATGTCGCGCGGGCATTCGTCTGGATTTCTAGAAATATCTCTCAGTACGGGGGCAACTCTGCGAAGATCTTCGTGATGGGGCACTCAGCAGGTGGGCATTTGATAGCGCTGTTAGCCCTGGACGAAAAATATCTTCAGGCACACGGCTTGACCCTCACGGCGATCACGGGAGCGATCCCCATCAGCGGGATTTACGACGTAACCGTTGAGCCCCCGGGGCCGTTTAACGTCTATCAGATCGTCTTTGGCACCGATCCCCAGCAGCGGCGCGATGCCT
This sequence comes from Candidatus Bipolaricaulota bacterium, assembly GCA_041641035.1. Taxonomy (GTDB): domain Bacteria; phylum Bipolaricaulota; class Bipolaricaulia; order RBG-16-55-9; family DRXL01; genus JANXCC01. Next base: position 18,999 of record JBEPZC010000003.1, on the reverse strand, counting down.
CTCCCATCACACACGTTGGGCCCAACAAGCCGCCGTTTCTCATTATGTACGCCCAGTTTGACTTCCCTGGGTTCGATGCCCAAGCGCGCCAGTTGCTCTCTCTGTTGAGAGCATCCGGGAACGAAGCTGCGCTCGTCGAGATCCCCAATCGAGACCACGTGACGATCATCGCCAATATCGGGGGACCTAACGACTCGACCACCGAAGAGGTTCTCAAGTTCTTGCGAAGTCACTGACGGCGGCTGCTTAGGTAGATCCCAGCTAGGATCAAAAGCCCGCCGAGCCCCTTGAGCGGGGTGATCGGCTCGCCAAGGAGAAAATAAGCAAGCACGGTTGAGCCCACCGGCTCACCTAAAATTATGACGGCAACCGTGCTCGCCGAGAGGTGTTTCAATGCCCAGTTGAAGCTCGTGTGCCCGATGAGCTGGGGGCCGACGGCTAACAGAATTAACCATAGATACGTCTCTGGAGGGAAGCCCAGCAAGGGCTGTTTGAAGAGCAGTGCTGCCATGAGCAAAACAATCGCCGCGGCACCATAGACCAAGAAGATATACGTCAAGAGATCGGTGTGCGCCCGCAAACGCCGACCGACTAACAGATACGCCGAGGCCATCACAGCTCCCAGCAGGGCCAAGCCATCGCCAAGCAGCACATTGGGCCCCGCGAGAAAATCCCCATAGCCGATCAATACTCCCCCCACAAGCGAGATCACAATTCCCCCTATCACGCTCCGTGTGACGGGTTCTTTCAGAATAAAATGCGAGCCCACCGCAACAAAGATGGGGTTGGTCGTCACAAGCACCACAGAGCTGGCAACAGAGGTGAACTCCAGCGAACTGATCCAAAAAATGAAGTGCAGTGCCAAACAGATCCCGCCGAGCAGGGTAGAGCCCAGATCGCTGGGAGTGAGGGCGCGGAGCTCGCGGCGACGCGTGCTCAACGCGATGGGCGTGAGAATGAGGGCTGCCAAGCCCATACGGTAAGCAGCTATGGAGAGGGAAGGGGCCTTGGCCCACCGAATCCAAATGGACGCAAACGAGATGACGATCAGCGCACCGCCCAAGACGACCCAGATCATTGCCGAAGAGCGCTTCATTGGCCTAAGATCGCGCGTACACGCTCTACTAAATACGCCGGAGTGAAGGGTTTGACAATATAATCGGTCGCGCTGGCGCCGGCTTGCAGGTCGCGCTCGGAGGCCCGCGCCGTCAGCATCACTATCGGCAGATCGCGATAGTTCGGATCAGCGCGCAGCTCAGCGAGCACAGAGAACCCGTCTTTGCCGGGCATCATCACGTCGAGTACCACCAAGTCAAACCGATCTTGGCGCACGCGATGCAGGGCGGCATCGCCGTCTTCGACCCAGTCGACGGAAAACCCTTCGCGCTCGAGCTTGAACTGCACAAGCCGCGCGATCTGCGCGTCGTCCTCGGCAAGTAAGATGCGTTTCATGCTCAGTTCACTCAATGACCAGGCTGAGACTCTAGAACCTTTACGATCTCTTCGACGATGGTGCGCGGAGCGAGCCTCTTGCTCAAGAATCTCTTGGCCCCAAGAATCTGCGCTGCCTGCGCCGCTTCTTCCAGATGGGCTGAGCTGCTGACGATGATCACCGGCACGCGGTTCAGTGATAGGCTATTGCGCATCTCCTGTAAGACGTCCAGCCCTGAACGCTTGGGGAGATTCTTGTCTAAGATCACCAACTGATAGCGTTTGTTTTGAATCTTTTTCAGGGCTTCGTCGCCGTCGCTGGCAAGCTCGACAGAAAAACCCTCGCGCTGCAAAAGCTTTTGCAGGAGCTGGGCATAGTCGCGGTCGTCGTCTACGACTAAGACGGGTTGGCCCTGGGGGTCTAGAATAGCCCGCACCGTCTCATAGAACTTGCGTTCGTCAATGGGCTTTGTGAGAAACGCCGACGCTCCCAGGCGCAGCCCCTGCTGTCTGTCTTGCACAATCGAGAGGAAGATCACAGGGATATGCGCTGTGCTGGGGTGCTTTTTGAGCTGTTGAATCAAAGCGAAGCCATCCAGATCGGGCATGAGCACGTCTAGAGTGATGAGATCGGGGTGGAGACGCACGGCTTGAGCAAACCCCTCGCGAGCGGAATGGGCCATCACCGCGCGATAGCCCATCTTCTCAATATAGGTAGCGATCAGGCGCGCGATCGCCAGTTCATCTTCAATGACGAGCACCAAGGGGCGCTCGGCTCGCGCCAGAGCTGGCAGACGCACCGTGAACGTGCTTCCCTGCCCAAGCTGGCTTGTGACAGTAATTGTGCCGTTATGGCGCTCGACGATCGCTTTGGTTATGGAGAGTCCTAAGCCCGTGCCGCTGGCCTTGCGCACGTAGGGATTCTCTGAACGGAAGAACTTTTGGAAGAGCTTTTGCAAGTCGCTTTCAGAAAGGCCGATCCCGGTGTCGCGCACGGCGACGACGACCGTGTCGTCTTCGCGATACGCTTTTAGTTCGACAGTGCCGGCGGGAGTGTACTTGATCGCGTTGCTCAGGAGATTGAGAAAGACCTGGACGAGCCTGTCGCGATCCCCCCGCACTCTCAACCCTGAGGCGATCTCAGTGCGAAGCTCTAAGCCCTTCTGCTCCGCAGTGACTTTGAGCGACTGAACAGTGTTCTGTAGCACTTCTTCTAGGTTCAGCTCAGCGAACTCAAATTCGATCCGGCCCGACTCAAGCCGTTCGATCTCCAACAGATCGTTAATCAGCTCTGTCAGGCGCGTTGTGTTCTGCGAGACGATCGTGAGAAACTCTCTCTGTTGGGGGGTGAGCGGGCCGACGTCTTCGGCCAAGACTAAATCGACATAGCCCTTGATGGACGTGAGCGGGGTGCGCAGCTCATGCGAGACAGTGCTGATGAAATCAGACTTCATTCTTTCTAGTTCTTTGCGTTCGGTGATGTCGCGACCGATCCCTTGAATCCCGACGATCTGGCCGTTCTGCCAGATGGGGCGGGTACTCAGCTCTACGATGACTTTGCGGCCGTCCTTACGCAGGATCGTCACTTCGTTCTTATCTGGCTGGCCGCGCATGTTTCTCAAGAATGCGCGTCGGGCTTTGATGCGCTCTGGGCCGGGAGGGACAAGCAGCGTGTACGACTTCCCACGGATCTCCTCAAGCGTGTAGCCCGTTATCTCCTCGGCTTTCCGATTGAACGAGAGGATATGCCCTCTCTTGTCGAGAATGTAAATCCCATCGTTAGCGTTTTCGAACAGATCGCGGTAGCG
>JBEPZC010000003.1:0-15660 GCA_041641035.1 Candidatus Bipolaricaulota bacterium | reverse complement strand
GCCAAGAGCGCCTCACGGTTGGGATAGCCAAGCATCCGCACGAGCGCCTCGTTGGCGTCGAGAATACGCCCCTGTGGGGTCGAGCGATATAACCCGATAGGCACGCTCTCAAAGAGCGAGCGATAGCGGGCTTCGCTGGCGCGCAGCAGCTCTCGTGACGATTCCTGCTCGATAGCTAACCCTATAATATGCGCTGCAGTCTTGAGGGCATCTATTTCAGCATCAGACCAGAGGCGCTCTCTGGAACACTCATCAAACCCTATGAAGCCCCATAACGTATTCTTCACAAAGATCGGCACACAGAGAATAGACTTGATCTGTTGGGCTGCAAGCACTGCTTGCTCGCTTGTGGGAAATTCGCGCACTAGGCCAACGACGGGCTCGCCCCGGCTCATTAGCTCGATCCAGCGCTGAAAGCCTTCTTGTTTGTAATCGAAACCCTGGAGGGCAGGGTTGTCTATCTGCGGGGTAACTCCCGGAGCAGCCCACTCATAGCGCTGGCTTGTCACGAGCGCGCCCGTCTCGCTCAAGTGGTTCTCAAAGATATAGACGCGGCTTACTTGGGTGGCTTGCCCTAACTTCTGCAGGATTTCGTGAGCGCACGCGTGCCACGAGGGTGCGCTGAGCACGCGTTCGGCAACTTGTGCAACGCTGTGGAGAATCTGCTGGCGGCGGTGCAAGGCCTCGACAATGCGCGAGCGCTCCAGCACAAACGCCACCAAGTGCGTCGTCTGCTCGATGAGCTGGAGTTCATATGAATTGGGGGAGCGTACCTCGCGATAGTACATGGCAAACGTCCCCAAGACTTCGCCTTGGTGGGAAAGTATCGGGGCAGACCAGCAGGCTCGCAGCCCGTATTGCTGGGCGAGAGCGCGATAATCTGCCCATAGGGGATCGCCGAACGTATCGCTGACGATGATGGTTTTTTTGAGATACGCGGCCGTCCCGCAGGAGCCGACGGCTGGCCCGATGGTGAGCCCATCTATCGCTTGGTTATAGTCTGGGGGGAGGCTGGGGGCGGCGCCGTGGCGCAGCTTGTCGCCTTCAAGCAATAAGATCGAGCAGAGCATGCCGGGGACTAGCTCTTCTACCGAGCGGCAGATCGTCTCTAGCACTTCTGAGAGCGGAGCGCCCCTGTTCACAAGCTCCAAAACTTTATTACGGCTTGCCATGAGCAATTCGGTGCGCTTGCGCTCGGTGATGTCTCGGCTGATCCCTAAGACTTCTTTGACTTGGGAGCCTTCTTCGATGAACGCTAAGTTGACGTGAAGCCAGCCGAGAGAGCCGTCGGGCCGACGGAAGGGGGCTTCTAGGGGGGGTGGGGGCTCGCCCCGCAAGGCAGCTTGGCGGATTGCCCATGAGATCTTTTTGCGCTCCAGGCGCGGCAGCGCCAATAGCTCCGTCGAGCGCTTCCCGATGACGTCTTCGCGGCGAACGCCATGAATCTCTAAGAACTTCGAGTTGACAAACTTGATGTGCCCATCTATATCGCGCACGTAGATGCCATCTTGGGCGGCCTCAAAGAGCGTCTCGAAGCGCCGGCGCTCGCGCTCCGTCCGCTCTAAGAGAAAGCCGATAGCCGCAAAGAGCGGAATGAGCAGGAGCATCCCGATATAGAGCCAGGGGGCACTGAAGAACTCGCGAGTTAGCTCGGCGCTGAAGTCTTGACGGTGCTTGAGATAGTTAGAGAGCAGATAGAGCAGAGTAAAGACCAGCCCTAAGCTGCCGATGGCGAGACTACGATAGCGTCTCCAGAGCTGATATAGCTGGGCCATAGTGAGAACCTCTCAAATATACTGCACACAGCGCTTTTCTATCAAGCGCCGACGTCCACACTGAGGGTATCGCGTTTCTCAGCCGACCCAGAAAAAGAAGCGGGCGGGGATGATCCCGCCCGCGTGCAGTGTCATCTCGGTTACGTTCTTCACTTCTTCGTCGCGGTGTAGGTGAAGGTCACGGCATAAGCCGTATTGGCGCTGAGGGCACCGAGCGTCCCGGCCTGGCCGATATCTCCGCCCTTGAGCGCGTAGCATATCTGGAAGACCTCATTGCCCTTGCCTTCGACTTGGCCGGAGTTCGTGCCAAAGTCCACGAGTACCTTGCCACTGGGCAGCTGATTGGTAGCGCCATTTTGGCAAGTGGGGGAATCTGAGGCGCGGATGACCGGGCGCGGATCGGGCGAGCCCACATAAGCCGACTTGACCGTCGTCAGCACCCACTCGCCGTTGCTCTTGACTTGCAGCTGGGCCTTAGGGTTGCACAGATAATTGAGCGTGGGGTCATCGATCTGGCCGAAGTCGCAGTCCAAGCTGGTGCCGCCGATGACGTTCAGCTCAATATAATTGCCCATGTTCCACGTGGCCTTGCCGCTGACTTGGGCTTGTCCTTGAATCAGGCTGAGCGCGCCCGCGAGGGCGACGATCCCCAGTGCTAGTCCGACTTTCTTGATATTTTTCATCATTGGATATCATCTCCTGTGAGTTTGTGACGCCCCCATTCTAGAAGGGTGCCCATGCCAAAGCGATACGTGGAGGAAGAAAAAATCCTTCCCAAAAGATGGAAATTGGATGGAAAGGGCTTTCAGAGGAGCTTGAGGGTCTTCAGGGTTTCCAGCACTGGCGGCAGGGGGGATTGCCACAGCCAGTTTGTGTCCAGCTCAAAGCCTGCTAAGACTTCAGAGCGATAACGCCCGTCGGGCTGGGGACGACGCCGATCATAGCGCCCATCCGGGCTCAACATATAGAAATCAGCACGCTTCTCTTCTGGGTCTAACAGCCAATATTCGCGCACACCAGCAAGCTCATACTCAGCTAATTTTTCGCCCCGGTCGCGCAGCCGGCTCTCCGGCGAGATGATCTCTATCACTAGGTCTGCCGGGCCATCAAGATAGTTCTCCTTGAGGCGTTCTATGTTCTCTTGAGCGATGAAGAGCAGATCCGGCTCACGGCCTGATAATCCAAGCTTCATCTGGAACGGCGCAGACCGGACTACTCCCAGCTGCTTCGCTTCCACGTACGCCCTCAAGATAGCCGTCAAGAAATCGGATAAATCCTGATGACGACTCGATGCCGGCGACAACAGGATCACCTCTCCGTCCACCCATTCGGCTGGGGTGTCCTCGTCATATCTCTGCAAAAACTCTTCGTAGCTGAGCTTGGTCTTGGGAGGTTCCATACTTCTCTGCTCTTACTCTAGCTCGCCAGAGGCCAATTGTCAAGCAGCTAGTTTATATCCGAACCCGCGCACCGTCAGAATATATTTGGGATTATCGGGGTCTTCTTCGAGCTTTTCGCGCAACAGATAGATATATTTGGTCACGTCGCTTGACGCGATGAACGGCTTGTTCTGCCAGACCTCAGCGATGATCTCTTGATGCGAGAAGACACGCCCTGGCTCCGATGCTAATAACTTCAAGAGCTCATACTCTTTGGGCGAGAGGGAGACCGTCCGGCCCTTCACCTTGACTTGCTTGATCGCGTCGTCGATTTCAAGTTCGCCCACCTTCAGGGTGCTGGGGCGCGCCGGGGCTTTGTAGCGGCGCATCACGGCGATGATGCGCGCTTCTAACTCCGCCAGATCGAACGGCTTGGCAATATAGTCGTCGGCACCGGAGAGCAGCCCCTTAGCTTTGTCTGTTGGGGCGTCCTTGCCCGTCAACATCAGCACCGGGACTTGGGAGCGCTCGCGAATCTTTTTGAGCACGGCCCAGCCGTCCATCCCCGGCATGATCACGTCGAGAATCACCAGATCGGGCTGCTCTTTAGAGAAGAGCTCCAGCGCCTGCGCCCCATTGGAGGCCGTCTGCACGGAGCGACCTTTGACCTCGAGGAAGTGTTTGAGCAGGCCTGCGATATCAGGGTCGTCGTCCACAACGAGTATTTTCATAGAGAACCCACTCGATACGCTATCATTGTAGCACGCCATCTGCGAGGAGAGCAAGCGCGGGCGTCCTGGGGAAATGGCTCACGTGCCCCTTTGTGCAGTACAATAACTGCACTACCCAAAGGAGGGAGATGAAAGATGGACTTAGGACTTTCCGGAAAGATCGGGCTTGTTGCTGCAGCGAGCAAGGGCTTAGGGAAAGCCGTCGCCTTACGGTTGGCTCGTGAGGGGATGAAGATCGCTATCTGCGCGCGTGACGAGGGCACTCTGCGTGCGACTGCCCAAGAGATCAGTGCTCTAACCAAAACAGAAGTTCTTCCCATCCGCGCCGACGTCACGCGCTCCGACGACATCAAGAGATTCGTTGCCGAGGCGGTCAACAGATTTGGCGGGGTAGATGTGCTGGTCACTAACGCTGGGGGACCGCCGCCAGGGAACTTTTTTGCCTGTGATGACTCCCACTGGGAGCAGGCCTTTCAGTTGACATTGATGAGCGTCGTGCGGCTCTGTCGCGAAGCGATCCCTCACATGCAGCAGCGAGGCGGCGGGCGCATTATCAATATCGCGTCAGTGTCGGTCAAGCAACCCATCGAAAATTTGATACTCTCAAACTCACTGCGCTTAGCTGTCGTCGGCTTGGCCAAGAGCTTAGCCAATGAGCTTGCCCCTATGAAAATAACCGTGAACACGGTCTGCCCCGGGCCGACTCAGACAGATCGCATGGAGCAACTGCTCCGTGCTTCTGGAAACGTAGAAGAGGCCCGGCGCTTCTGGACCAAAGATATTCCTATGGGGAGGATGGGCCAGCCTGAGGAGCTCGCCGATCTTGTAGCGTTCTTGGCTTCAGAGAACGCTCGCTATATCACGGGGACAGTCATCCAAGTCGATGGTGGTCTTGTCAAGGGCATCTTTTAGCCCTTCACCGCTCCCCCAGTAAACCCCGCGATGAAGCGATCTAAGAAGAGATTATAGAGAATCGCAACAGGGATGCTCGAGATCAGCGTGGCCGCCATCAGCGGACCCCACCGATAGACGTCCAGCACCAACGCGATGGGGACCCCTAAACTGATGGTCATCTTCCCCACGGAGAGAAGAAAAGTCAAGGCATAGACGAACTCTTGCATCACTAAAGTAAACGAGAAGATCACCACTGTCAGTAAGCCTGGTACAGAGAGGGGCAGCACCGTCTTCACGATAGCTCCCAGGCGGCTGTAGCCGTCCACCAAGGCTTGTTCTTCGATGTCCTTGGGGATGGATTTGAAGAACCCCATCAGCAGCCACGTACAGAAGGGGATTGTGAAAGTCGGGTAGATGAGCACCAGAGACCACAGGGTGTCCTGGAGGCCCAACAGGGCGATCAGGCGTGCTAAGGGTATGAAGAGCAAGGTGGGTGGGACCAGATACGTCAAGAAGATGCCAATGCCCAGCTTCTCCCCCCATGACCCTGCCAGCCGCGCCAGGCTATAGCCCGCCGGGACAGCGATCAGCAAGGTGATCACGACGACCAACGCACCGACGAAAAACGTGTTCAACACGAACGTGACGTAGCGGGTTTCGAAGAAGAGCTGCGTGAGGTGCTCTAGCGTAGGGGGGAGGTTGAAAAGATAGGGATTGTGTGTGGGATCGGTCGCCACGTGAAAGAGGTCCTCGTTGCGTTTGAAGGTGCTCACCGCCATCCAATAGAAGGGGAAGACGGCAAAGGCCACAAAGAGCAGGACCACTACATATAGGGAGAGCTGTGTGCCAATCTTTTTTATCATATCTTAGGTGACCTCCGTGCGGCGGGCGAGCCGCAACATCAAAATCGCGACGACGATTAAGAGCGGCAGGAGGAAGATCGCGATGGCTGCGCCCTCCCCCAGCTGTCCCCCAAAGATGCCCCGTTGCCACGCTAAGCTCGCCAAGACATGGGTGCTATTGTACGGCCCGCCGCGGGTGAGGATGTACACCACGGTCATATCTGTAGCGGTGAAGATGACGCCGAAGAGCACAGCGACGGCCACAATAGGGAGCATCAGGGGCAGGGTGATCTCAAAGAGGCGGCGCCACCATCCTGCCCCGTCTACCGTAGCTGCGTCGTGAATCTCTTGGGGGATCGAGGTAAGCCCTGCCAAAATGATGATGGTGGCAAAGGGGAGCATTCGCCAGACATGGATGAGAATAATAGCAGCCATTGCCGATTCGGGAAAAGCCGTCCAGTAGATCCAATCAGTGGGTCCCAGCAGCCCCACTGCCCGCAGCGTCCAGTTAATGACGCTCAAGCTGGAGTTGCTTGCTCCCAGAACCCAGTCCCACGCCAGCGTCGTCAGACTGATGGGGGCCACCCAGGGCAACAAAATCAAGAAGCGCAGAATAGGTCTGCCGGGAAAGCTTTTCGCCAAAGCCAGCGCTAAAATCTTCGCGAGAATGAGTACAATCAGCTGGGAGACGAACGTGAAGATGAAGGTGTTCTTGAGGGCTTGGAGGAAGATAGGGTCAGTCACGATAGTGCGGAAGTTCTTCAGCCCCACGAAGTCGGCTTCTAAATGTCCGCTGATGGCGTTGGTGAAGCTCAAGTAGATGGCTAGTAGCAGGGGGACGCCGATTAATAATAGTATATAGCCGAGGGCGGGGCTGATCAGCAAGGTACTCAGCAAGCGCTCACGATCCAGAAGATAGCGCCACCCGACCCTGTGGACCTTCCGTGCGATTTCCATAGATTTTTACAGGGGCTGCGCTTCAGTGCGCAGCCCGGTCTCTCGCTCGAAGAATTTTAAATCTTCTGCGCGCACCGCGAACTCGTAGCGTCTTCCCTCCTGGATATTCACTGACACGGTCAGGGGAAGCTTGGCGATCACACTCAGGTCGTCTTTGCCCGGTAGTGAACCGTACAGGAGCCGATCGGAGCCCAGGTGCTCGATCCGTCGCACGTGAAAGTGAAACTTTACCAGGTCATCGCGCGCGCTATAGATCTCTATGGGCAGGAAGTTTTCGGGGCGAAAGCCGATAATGACTCTATCGCGTGCGATGAGATTCATAGGGGGTGTTCCCACAAAGGTCGCTACAAACGTATCCGCAGGCTCGTGATAGGTTTCATGGGGTGTTCCGATCTGCCTCACCTTGCCTTCATGCATGACGGCAATCCGATCCCCCAACCCCATGGCCTCGACTTGGTCGTGAGTGACATAGATGGTGGTCGTCCCGATGCTCCGTTGGAAGCGCTTGAGTTCGTCGCGCGCGGCGTGTCTGAGTTTGGCGTCCAAGTTGGAGAGCGGCTCATCTAAGAGGAAGACGGTCGGCTCGCGCACGATGGCCCGCGCCAGCGCTACTCGCTGGCGCTCTCCCCCTGAAAGCTCGCGGGGCTTGCGGTCTAGCAAATGAGTGATCCCCAGCAGGGTCGCAGCCCACTCCACCTTCTCCTTGATCTTGTCTCGTTTCAGACCGTGAGCCTTCAAAGGGAAGGCGATGTTATCAAAGGCCGTCTTATGGGGATAGAGCGCATAGCTTTGGAAGACCATAGCGATGCGGCGGGCGCGCGGGGGCAAGTCGTTGACGACTTGGCCGCCGATGAGGATGTCGCCGGCCGTAGGGGGCTCCAGGCCAGCGATCATGCGCATCAGCGTTGTCTTGCCGCAGCCGGATGGCCCCAGCAGCACGAGAAACTCCCCATCATGAGCGATCAGATCAACTCCATCGACCGCTCGGACCTTGCCGAAGTACTTCTTGAGCCCCCTGGTCTCAACGACAGCCATATGTGCCTCCCTTTGAGAGACTTCTCAGGAGAGGGGGAGGGCTGTTTGGCACTCCCCCTCTCGCATAGAAGCCATACTTACTTGTCCTTGGCTGGATCGCCTCCCACGAGTCCTCTTTGCCGCCAGCTGTTGAAGATCTGCTTGACCCGTGCGTTGGCCTCTTCGAGCGCCTTTTCAGGGGTCAGCCTTCCTGTAGCTGCCTTGGCGAACATGTCCACGAGCACGTAGTCATCGAAGATCTGGCTGATGGCCGGGTTGGCCGGGCCTGGATGGCCGATGTTGGTAGCCCATCCTGGCTTGACCTTCCCATCGGGGAGGGGTTCCTCTACGGCGCTGAAGAGGACTTTCAGCTTCCCCGTTTGTGCCGCGTCATCGGGTTTGTGGCTGTTGGGGTCTTTCTCAAACTGCTGCTTGAGCCACTCCCACCCCGCGCGCGGCTTCTTTTGGACATCTGTGACTGACGGGTCGGCCAGCGCGCCCAGGAAGGAGGAGGTGTCGTAGAGCTTGCTGTTGAGGACCTCCGCTCGCGCATTGGCTATGAGATGGGCTAAGAACTCCTTGGCCAGGTCTTGTTGCTTGGAGAACTTCCAGATGACGTAGACGTGCATGACGTGCTCGCTGGCCCAAGCCGTTCCCCGCGGCCCTTTCAACGCTGCCGTGAAGAAGGTATTGTCGGCTAAAGAGCCAGGCTCTCTTCCAGGCAGGGCGAGTTTGTTGTCTTGAGCGGCACGGTACGCCGAGATGGAGTTGAGGATGATGGAGGTCGCCCGCGAGTTAAAGGCTTGATTGTTCGACGCCGCGTTCCAGGTGAGGACCTCTGGGCTCGCGCGTTTGAAGAGCTCGACGGCGAAGCGGATGGCCTCCAGCGTCTGGGGGGAGTTGAGCACGACCTGCTCGTTCTCGTCCTGGATGGAGGCATCATGCGACCACAGGATTGCCCTCATGGCCATGTTGGAGTCGATATCTTGGCTGAAGCCAACGCCGATCGGGATCGGAATGTCCTTGAACTTCTCCCTGATTCGATCCCCGGCGACAAGCAAGTCTTGCAATGTGCTTGGCCCGTTGGGAAAGCCGATAGCCTCCCACACGTCCTTATGGTAATCCCAGGGGTCAATGGTCCACATGTTGGAGAACCCAAAGAACGTCCTGGTCCTGGGATTGAACGTGCTCTTTCGGGCTAGCTCACTATAGGGTCCGTACTTGCTCTCTAACGTCTTAATGATGTCCGTGTGGTCGATGACGTCCTCAATGAACTGGGATGGGGGCGCAAGAAAACCGTACAAGTCGGGACCGCTCTTGGCAGCTACGATGGCCTTGGCCCTGGGGATGATGTCCGCAAATGAGATGTGCTCGACCTCGACGTTGACTGGTGGATTACGCGTCTGGCCCCACTCTTTGGCAAAGGCGTCAAACCATTTATCGTGCGCCGGGACGAAGTGCTGCCATTGGATGATCTTTAAAGTTTGAGGCTGCCCGGAGACCCGAAAGGGGCTCATACTCATAGCGAGTATCCCCACTCCGGCAGCCTTCAGAAACCTCCGTCTAGAGACCTTATGTCCCATTTTTACACCCTCCTTCCTGTCGGTTGGGATTTTAAGCTGGCTGCCCTGCCTCGCTTCTCTTCAAGCCCGCCAGAGATCACCCCCTTCAATGGGAAGGTTTTTATTGCACTGGCTCCGAAGCCATCTTCAACTATATAGCGTTGGCTCAAGCGTTTGTCAAATTGGAGGAGGTGTGAAAACTTGACAAAATTAGTCCGCTTTTTTATACTTATCTTGTGCCATGTGACAGGAGGCGATCTGGATGGTTCAAAGCTACGCGCGTCCCGATGTCTTAGTGGAGACGGCGTGGGTCGCAGAACATCTGAGCGACCCCACAGTGCGCATTGTGGAATCGGACGAAGACGTGCTGCTCTATGAGCAAGGCCATATTCCTGGGGCAGTCAAAATAGACTGGTTCACAGATTTGCAACATCCCGAACGGCGGGACTTCCTGAGCAGGAGCGACTTTGAAAGATTGATGAGCGAGCGCGGCATCTCCAACGATACGACCGTCGTCTTCTACGGTGACAAGCATAATTGGTATGCAGCTTACTCTTTCTGGCTCTTTCGCTATTTCGGTCATGACGATAAGAGGCTCAAAATCATGAACGGCGGGCGCAAGAAATGGATAGATGAACAACGCCCGCTTACCAAAGATGTGCCAAGCTATCCCAAGACAACCTATCATGCCCAAGCCCCTGACCTGCGCCTCCGCGCCTTCCGCGACGAAGTCTTGGCCAGCTTGTATCGTAAAGACTGTGTGCTCATTGACGTTCGCTTGCCCCAAGAGTACAGCGGGGAGCTGATCCATATGCCGGAGTACCCCCAAGAAGGAGCTCAACGAGGTGGCCATATCCCCGGAGCTCTCAATATCCCCTGGTCTCAAGCCGTCCATCCCCAAGACAGCACCTTCAAATCTCCCCAAGACCTCAAAGAACTCTATGAGAGTTATGGGATTACGCCGGACAAGGACATAATCGTCTATTGTAGAATCGGTGAACGCAGCGCTCACACCTGGTTTGTGCTGACGTATCTGCTAGGGTATCCTGCGGTGAAAAACTACGACGGCTCGTGGACCGAGTGGGGCAACTTGGTCAACGTGCCGATCAAGAAGGGAGCCGAGCCGTAACGGTGGATCGCCAAGCCCAGCTCGAATTTCTCTTAGATCACTATGAGAACCCACGCAACCGGGGCAAGCTCGACCATCCCGATGTCCATATGAGTTGGGGCAACCCCGGCTGCGGCGACGTCATTACGCTCTATCTGAAGATAGACGCCGAAGGCCGCATCACAGCTATCTCTTTCGAAGGCGAAGGCTGCACCATCAGTCAAGCTTCGGCTTCTATCCTAACCGAAGAGCTCAAGGGCAAAACCCTCTCCGATGCCGAAGCGATGGATCCCTCCGATCTGATGGAGCTGTTGGGGCGAGACGTGGTGATGACACGCCCCCGCTGTGCCATGCTCGCGCTCGATACGCTCAAGCTCGCCCTCCACGAGTACCGGCGCATTTGCCAAAAAAACCGAGCTGAGCTATAGTATAAAGCGGGGAGGTGGTCGGGTATGATGCACGCCAAGACGCTCGCCGATTTATTAACAGCGTTCCGGTTCTTTTGCGGGCTCTATCTGATCTGGCTGGGATTGCAAAAGAATAGCCTCGAAGCGGCGATGCTCACGTTATGGTTGGCGTGGGTGACCGATCTCATCGACGGGGCGCTAGCGCGTCGTGATCCGCGCCAGATCCATACGTTCATGAGCGATCACGATCTGACGGCCGATATGACGCTCGCGTTTGGGTGCTGGTGTTATCTCGCTTTTTCGGGCTTCATCTCGCCTGCCGTCGCCCTGGGATATATTGCTCTTGTGGCCTTGTCATTGTGGTATTTCAAGGCGCTGCATCTGCGCTGGGCCGTGCAAGTGCCTCCCTACTTTGGGATGCTCTTAGTTGCAGTCACCCGTGTTCCACGGTATGGGGCGCTGCTGATCGGGTGGTTGCTCTTTGTCGTAGTAGCGATCTGGCCGAGGTTCTCTAAAAAGATTGTGCCGGAGTTTCTCACGGGAATGCGTAACTTGTGGCGCACGCGGCGCTAACGCATGAGCACACTTGCGGGTAGAAGGATCGTCGCGGGCATCTGTGGTGGGATCGCCGCATACAAAGCGGCTTCTCTTGTCAGCCAGCTCGCTCAGCGCGGCGCAGATGTCCGAGTCATCATGACCCGTGCCGCGTGTCACTTTGTCTCGCCTGCGACGTTCGAGGTGCTCTCCCATAACAAGGTGCTCACGGATCTATGGGACGAGCCGTTGGCGCACGTGGAGCTCGCTTATGACGCCGATCTCTTCGTGCTCATGCCCGCGACGTATAATATTATCGGGAAACTGGCGCACGGCATCGCCGACGATCTGCTGACGACGACGCTGGCGGCGACGCGCGCTCCCGTCTTGGTGATCCCCGCCATGGAATCGCAGATGTACACCAACCCCATCTTTCAAGAGAACAAGAGAAAACTAGCTGAGCTGGGCTATCGCTTTATGGAGCCGGAGACAGGGCACTTGGCCAGCGGGCGGCAGGGGATCGGGCGCTTCCCATCTGAAGAGAAAGTTCTCAAGGCGATTGAAGAGATCTTCGCCGAACGCTCGTTACTGAAGGGCCATCGGGTGCTTGTGACCGCCGGGCCGACGCGCGAAATGCTCGATCCCATGCGCTGTATCACTAATAAGAGCTCAGGGAAGATGGGCTATGCGCTTGCCGAACAGGCTCGAGATTTCGGGGCGGATGCGATCTGTCTGATCAGCGGGCCGACGCAGCTGGAGCCTCCTGTGGGAGTCGAGTTCGTTCAAGTCGAGAGCGCTGCAGAGATGCACAAAGCCGTCATCGAGCGTTTCCCCAAGTTCGATCTCATTCTGATGGCTGCCGCCGTCGCCGACTGGCGCCCCAAGAGGGTCTCCGCGCACAAGCTGAAGAAATCTGGCGCGCGCGAGCTGACGCTAGTCTTAGAGAAGACCCCGGATATTCTCGCCGAGCTGGGCAGGCGCAAGAAGAAGGGCCAAATCATAGTAGGCTTTGCCGCCGAGACCGAAAAACTCATAGAGCACGCTCGCGCCAAACTCAAAGAGAAGAATCTCGATCTGGCCGTAGCGAACGACATCACTGCACCGGGTGCCGGGCCAGAAGTCGACACGAATATCGTCACACTGCTCTACCGAGATGGGCGGAGCGAAGAGCTGCCCTGTTTGCCCAAGCGCCAGGTCGCCAGGGAGATCTTACACAGGGTCGTCCAGCTCCTGTAATATCTGCAGAACTTCATGGAGCACTTGCTCGAGAGATTTTCCCGTCGTGTCCACCCAATGCACGTCCGGCTCGCGCTTGAAATAAATGATCTGCCTTTTGGCGTACTCCCGCGTGTGCTTTTTGATGAGTCTGACGGCTTCGTCATACGAGATCTTTCCGTCAAGATACTCGAAAAACTCTTCATACCCGATAGTGCGATACGCCGGCATCTGCGGGGTCAGTCTTTCTCTGAGGGCTTTCGCCTCTGCCAAAAGCCCGGCGGCGATCATCTCGTCTACGCGGGCGTTGATGCGCTCATATAAAACTTTCCTGTCGAGCGTGAGGCCGATCTTGGTGAACGTGAAGGGGAACGGGACTTTCGATTCTTGATGCCAGCGGGAGATGGGCAGTCCCGTCAACTCGTAGACTTCTAATGCCCGCACGGTGCGCACTTTGTCGTTTGGGTGGATGCGCTGTGCGGCTTCAGGGTCGATCTCCTCTAATCGTTTGCGCAGGTGCTCTTGAGGCTGAGCTTCTAAGCGCTGGCGGAGCTGGGGATCGGCTCGCGGGCCGGCGAAGAACGTCCCAGTCAGCACAGAGATATAGAGCGTGCTGCCGCCCACGACGATAGGGACTCGCCCGCGAGCACGGATCTCGTGGAGAGCGTTGAGCACATCGCGTCGGAACGCCATCACGTCGTAGTGCTCGGTGGGGTCTAAAAAATCGAGAAGGTGGTGCGGGACCTTTGCCCGCAGGGAGGGGGGAGGCTTAGCCGTCCCGATAGTGAGATCTTTATAGATGGCGCGAGCATCAGCGGAGATGATCTCGCCGTCAATGCGGAGGGCGAGTTCGACGGCCAGCTCGGATTTGCCTACTGCCGTCGGCCCTAAGAGTAAGAGAGGTCGCTCACTCTTCACTCAGCAAGAGCTGTCGGAACTTTTGCAGCTCCTCTTTCCGTGTGGGGTGCTTCAATTTTTCTAGCGCTTTGATCTCGATCTGGCGCACCCGCTCGCGGGTGATATTGAAGACTCGCGCCACGTCCTTGAGCGTGCGCGGATGCCCGTCTTCCAGGCCATAGCGCAGTTTGAGAATATCTTTCTCGCGATCGCTCAGCTGATTGAGTGCCCGGTCGAGCTCTTCGACCAAGAACATCCTGTATGTCTCTTTGGTCGGAGACGGGGCATCTTTGTCCTCGATGAAATCACCCAGAGTGTCTTCTTCGTCTTCCCCGATGGGGCGCTCGAGCGACGTCGTGTACTGGGAGACGTTTTCCACCTGCTTGATCTTCTCTTGAGGGATCCCCAGTTCGTTCGAAAGCGACTGCAGATCGGGTGCAGCCCCGTGCTCTTGCACGTGCTCCTTCTTGATGCGCTGGAGCTCACGCACTGTCTCGATCATGTGCACGGGGATACGAATAGTCCGGGACTGGTCGGCGATGGCGCGCGTGATCGCTTGGCGGATCCACCACGTGGCATAGGTGCTGAACTTATACCCCTTGGTATGATCGAACTTTTCCACCGCGCGCATCAGCCCCAAATTGCCCTCCTGAATGAGGTCTAAGAATGAGAGCCCTCGCCCCATGTATCTTTTGGCGATGGAGACGACAAGTCGAAGATTCGCGGTGATGAGCAGGTCCCGGGCATACTTCTCCCCTGCGACGACCCGGCTGGCTAACTCGATCTCTTGCTCTCGTGAGAGCAGCTTGATCTTGCCGATCTCTTGAAGGTACATCTTGACGGGGTCATGGGCCGTTTCCACCTCGAGGGCTTCCCCGTCCTCTTCCAGCTCTTCGTCGGCCTCTTCTTCTAATTGCTCTTCAAGCTCTTCTTCGGAGAACTCGGGGATATCGTAGATCGCGGCATCGTCCGGCACGCCGTTGGTCCCGAATTCGCGCTCTAACCCTCTGTTACTCACACGACCTCCTTCCCCCGTGGAGGAGTTGCACCAGCTCTCCTTGGAGTTGCCACACTCGCTCTCGATCCCCAGCTCGCTCGGCTGCTCGCACTTCCTCGCGCAGCCGCGCGATCCGCTCCTCGACTCGCACTTGCCGCAGCCGAACCACAGCTTCGGCAAGAGCCCGAGATCGGTCACTCTCCTTGAGAGGCGGTTGCATCAGGACAAGCCGCCGCACCGTTACTTGATCCTCGGCCGAAAGTCGTGCTAACAGCTCTTCGACCGTCCACTCTTCGCCCAGCTCCCACAGCGATCGAGCGATCTCAGGGTACCGAGTAAAGTCCTGCACGTCCAGTCGTTCGCGTACCGTGCTCAGGGGCAGATCCCCTTGAAGCACGAAGTACAGCACTTGTTCTTCCGGTCCCCACGCAGATTCCTCTGCTGCCGACAGGGGCATTATACCCGATCGTTTGCCCGTTTTCACGGCCCGCGCGACCTCTTCTTCTGGTAAGTTGAGCACCCGGCCAAGTTCCCGAATGATCTCGTGCCGCACGGCCACGCTGACCAATGTCGGCAGGAACTCTCTCACATTCTGCAGGATCTTCTCTTTCCCTGCAACTGTTGTCGCCGGGTGGTCCTCGAGAAGGGATTGGAGATAGAACTCATGGAAGGGGATCGCATGCGCGATGGTCTGTATAAAAGCTTCGCGTCCGTGGGCGCGTACGAAGCTATCGGGGTCGTGCCCTGGGGGCAGGACGGCTACGGAGACGTCGAGATCGCAATTGCGGAGGTTGGCCAAGCCCCGAAGAGTCGCAGCACGTCCTGCAGCGTCTCGATCATAGGCCAAGATCACATGGGACGCATAGCGCCTGAGTATCTGTGCCTGGTGGACGGTCAGCGCTGTGCCCATGCCCGCAACCACGTTTTCGATCCCAGCTTGGTGCGCGCTGATGACATCCGTATACCCCTCGACGATGACCAGCGTCGCTGAGTCGCGAGCGGCGTGCCGCGCGAAGTTCAGCCCGTACAGAACAGTGCCCTTCTCAAAGAGCGGGGTATTGGAGATATTGAGATATTTGGGGTCTTCATCTGCCAAAGCCCGTCCGGCAAAGCCGATCAGATCTCCTGCTGGCGACCAGATGGGGAAGATCAGACGATCTCGGAAGCGATCGTACCATGAGCCGTCCTTGCTGCGCAGTGCCAAGCCTAAGGTCTCGAGCACCTCGGCTTCATGAGAGAATCTCTTTGTTAAGTCATCCCAGCGAGGCAGGGCATAGCCCAATCTGAATTTCTCTATGATCTCTTTAGAGAAGCCCCGGTGCTTGAGATACTCACGCGCCCGCTGGCC
>JBEPZC010000002.1:0-24337 GCA_041641035.1 Candidatus Bipolaricaulota bacterium | reverse complement strand
TCTTCAGCTCCGACAGGGGCGAGCACCGCGTCGCCAATCTCTATGCGTACAAGCTCGACGACGGCTCGTTTTCTAAAGTGACAAACGTCCTGACGGGCGCGTTCGATCCCGCCGTCTCCCCCGATGGTACGAAGATCGCATTTACTAGCTACAGCACCGAGGGGTATGATGTCTATGTGATGCCCTTCGATCCGACAAGCTGGAAGCCCGTTGCGGTCTCTCAAGAGAGTATCCCCACTTGGCCTGGCTTCCAGAAGACTTCTTTTGTTATTAGACCCTATGATCCCGTTCCGTCGCTGCTGCCCAAGCTCTGGCTGCCCGTCGGCGACGAGCACTCTGTGGGGATCGTCACCTTGGGACAAGACGTCTTGGGCAAGCATAGCTATCAGATCGTGGCGGGATGGGACTTTGAGCAAAAGAAGCCCTTCTATTTCTTCGACTATCAGCTTGCGCAGATCCTTCCCATCTTGACGCTCTCGCTGAGCGACAGCCGCGACGGTAGCACTCAGAAAATCGGCGCTGTGATGCCCTTAGCGCTGAGCATCTTCCACAATCAATGGCTTGAAGCAAGCTACAGCCGTGCAGATCGTCCAGCGAAAGAGCCAGACCATCCCGCTCCCTGGACAGAAGACGCTTACACGGCTCAATACAGTTATCAAAGCGTGCGTGGGGATGACCTGTGGCGCGACACGCTTTCTGTCTCGGTGCAAGGGGAGCTGAAGATTCCTAGTGATGGTGCACCCTATCGGAAGCTGACTGTGACGCTCCGTGAAGTCGTGCGGCTTCCGCTTGTCGAGACGCACACGCTAAGTCTAAGATTTGTCGGCGGCTGGAGCGACGTTGAAAAAGCCGAAGACGGCTTTGCTCTTGGCGGGAGCATGGGGGAATTTGCGCTGCGTGGCTTTGCTGAAAAAGTCCAGCAGGGCAAGCAGGCGCTCGTTGCGAGTGTCGCTTATAGCTTCCCGCTGATGAGCATTGAGCGTGCGCTGGGGTACTGGCCTATCTTCTTTGACGATGTGCGAGGGGGCTTCTTCGTTGAAGCGGGCCTCGCTGGCGATACGCTCGATATAAAGAATCTGAAAGTCGGCTTTGGCGCGGAGATCGGGCTCTCGCTGACCACGGGGTATTTCTTGAATTGGGCGTTTCGGGTTGGCGTCGCCCAGGGCCTGGGTGAGCCAAGCCCACGGGTCTACGTGACAGTCGGTATGTGAGATACTACACTTTTTATACGTTCAGGTGATAGGTGATGAGGGCCTGGTGCGTCTTTGCCCTTGCGGGGATAGGGATGGGGGTCGTCCTGGGAGGGAGTTTGGCGCAGCAGGGATACACCGTCTGTCCCCAAGGGCCGCCGACATGCCCGTTTAAGAAGATCGCTGAAGCGGTCGCCGCAGCGGAGCCGGGAAGTACGATCACTCTTGGGCCGGGATCGTACAGAGAACAGATCGTTATAGGGAAATCATTAATTATTCGTGGGAATGGGCGCACGACAACGCTTCTGCGGGCTAGTTCAGAAGACTTCACGATTGTCATCAACAATACAGCTCAGGTGGTTATCGAGGGACTGCGCATAGAAGGGCCTCAGGAGGAGTTCTTTGCTGCCTGTGGGATTCACGTCACAGATCGGGCAAGGCTCTCCTTACATAGCGCGCTCCTACTGAGAGGTAAACTAGGTGTATTCGTGGAAGGAGAAGCCCAAGCAGAGATATACAACACTGTGATCAGCGACTATGTGGACACTGCTATTACAGTCCGCGGCAAAGCCCAGCTCACCCTAGGCTACAACCTGCTGAGAAAGAATAGACGCAATCTCTCCCTGTATGTGTCAGCTCAAGGGCTCATAGAAGCGAACGAGATTATTGGTGGGCTCACTGAGTTCTCCGGGGACGCTCGGGTAACACTTCGGGGCAATCGCTTCGTCGCCTATGCTACTCCCTTCTTCTACGAGGAATCAGAGCTGCGCATCCTCAACGATGAAACCCATCTGTATAATAACGAATTCATCTCTTACAAGATAGATGTCTTCGGCACAACACGGCTTATTATGGAAGGCAACAAGCTGCATGGGCAAGGTATCTCACTCTTTGACGCCTCTTCTGGGGTGCTAGTCGGCAACGAGATTACTCAAGCGAAGTTCGGCCTCTTCGTGCGCAGCTCTGGCTCAGTCGAGATCCAGAAGAATCACATGAGCGGACACGATGGCCGTGGCATCGAAATTGGCCATGCCAAAGCGATATTGCGCGAAAATAGAATCTCTGACAACAACAGTGATGGCGTAGTACTCTTTGGCAGTATTAACGCGGAAATTCTCGACAACCAGATCATCAACAATAAAGGCTGGGGAATCTCGACTCTGAGCGATGAGTGTTACGACTTGCGCCAGCTCAGAGATCGCTCTCCAGAAGATCTCTTCCGTGGCACGGTCACTGGCTCGGCCAATGAGCTCAAAGACAATACCAAAGGAGACCTATGCGGTGTTCCAGACTCCCTCAAAAAGCCATAAGGATTGCGCTCCTTAGCAGCATCGCCCTAGCTGTTGCTATCGCTCAAGGACAAGTCATTGTGCGCGTGCCCCACGACTTCCCTACGATCGAAGAGGCCGTCGCTGCAGCACCGCCTGGCGCAACTATCCAGATTGCTGAGGGGACCTATCGTGTCCAGCTCGTCATAGAGAAAGACCTCACTCTGGAAGGACTGAGCAACGCTGTCACGCTACGGGCCAGTAATGTCACAGAGCCCATCGTGCGTGTGCAAGGCGCCGCTAAGGTCACCCTGCGCAACTTGATCTTCGACAACGGCACGCGAGGGCTCATCGTGCGCGAGGACGCTTCAGTCTCTTTAGAGAACTCGCAAGTCCGCGATGCTACCCTCACCGGAGTTCTCGTGCAAGATCAAGGGCAGTTTATCTGTCTCAACAGCAAGATTCTTGAAAATCATGGTCGAGCGGGGATCACAGCTCAAGACCAAAGCCGCCTCATCCTTGATAAGTGCACAGTGCGGGCCAACGACATCGAGGGCATCTTCGCGATGGGACAGGCACGCGTCGAGATTCGGCAGAGCTTATTCGAGCGCAACCGCGGTACAGCGCTTGTGCTCAGCGATGATGCGCGCGCTCAGGTTATCGCTACACGTTTCACCAGCAATGAAGGCGGGGTATACCTTGAAGGGCAGGCACGGCTCTCGATTCAGGAGAGCCAGTTCTTCTCCAATGCATATCAGAGGTGGAGCCCAGGGATCCTTGTCAAGGAATCGGCCCATGTGGAAGTGATGCGCGTGCGCTTTCTCTCTGAGAAGATGGGCATAGCGCTGAGCGGGCAGGCCACGGCCTCGGTTGGGGAGTGCGAGTTCGTTGGCGATGAAAGCATCTCGATCACGAGCGACGGTGCCCTGATCACCATTGAGTCCAATATCTTTCGTAGAGGGAAGCGAGGGATAGCTATCGCATCGCAAGGCGTGCAAGCGAAAATACTCGTGCGCCATAACGCTTTTGAAGATTTAGCGACGTTTCCAGGAGATTCCTATGCCCTTAAGATCGGCATCGACAGCAAAGCGACTGTTGTTGTGGAGGGCAATACTTTCGAACGCAACCTTGTTGCTGTGGCGATGGAGTATGCCCAAAACGCGTCTATTCGCGACAACACGTTCTTTGACAACTATGTTGCCTTGCAGATCAAGGGGTCCCAAGCAGTCGTAGAGAGCAATACATTGGAACGGAACTGGATCGGGATAGACATCAGTGGCCGAGGAGGCGATATAGCTCTTCAAAAGAATCTTCTGAAGGAGAGCGAGATCGCTGCAATGAGAGTCGCAGACACCGCCAAGGTCACGATTGCCAACAATCAGATCATAGGGAGCAGAGGGCTGGGGATCGCGTTGCTTGAGGAGGCTCACGCGGCTCTGCACTCGAATGTACTCAGCGGGGGCAAGCTTCATGGTGTTATCGTGAGCGGTCTGGCTCAAGCACTGTTGCATCGGAACCGCATCAGCGAATTCCCAGGCTGCGCGCTCTACGTCGGCCCAAAAGCTAAGATCACCCGCGATGAAGACAATCATTTTCACAACAACCAAGGAGGTGGCCGCTGCGGGCGCGTCGGCGACTCTTGGCAAGAACGAATCGAAAGAGCGTCGCCGGGGGCTGTGCTGGAAATCCCCCCTGGGGTCTATTACGAAAGCCTCTGGATCAACAAGCCTATAGAGATCCGATCTTCCGGAGCAATCTTCCGCGGCAACACCCTCGACCCAGTCATTGTCGTCACTGGAAACGCTACAGCACGCCTTGAGGGGGTCACTCTCCAGGATGGGATTGCCGGTATTGTTGCTACCCATGAACCCCCTTACGGTAATTGGTTTCCTGGGCTTATAGCTGAGCCCGGCCAACAACAACTCGAGCTCCACACCGTGAAGATCATCGCGAACAACCTAGGTATATGGGCAGATTCTCATGTCACACAACTCACCATAAAGGGCAGTGAGCTGCGTGACAACAGACAGTATGGGATTCGGTTCCATGGGAGCTTACTCACCCTTGCTGAGAGCACCATTGCCGGCCATGAGACGGGGCTGTTCGCTGATCTTCGTAGATATCAACAAATCCCAGGCTCAATAACTATCACTCAGACGAACTTCGCCAACAATCAGCTGGGAATAGATGTGCGGGGCTTGGGACAACTCACTGTTGAATCAAGCCAGATTAGTGGGGGAGCTGTTGGGATCTGGGTTCATGGTGCTGAGCGCGGTATCCCTTCAGAGCAAGAGTTGCGTGTCCACATCGCACGTTCTCTCATCCGCGACCACCGTCGGGAACGGGTGACTTCATTCACCCTGGCACTCTTAGCAATCTTTAGCGGTGAATTTGTGGGCAGTGGGCTGGCTCTCGAAGGGCAAGCTGTCGTGACCCTGGTAGAAAACGAGATCGGCGAAAGCGAATTTCACGGGATTGCTGTGGGGCAGCAAAGCTCCGTGGTGCTAGAGAGAAACAAGATCATTAAGAACGGGAAATACGGCGTTGCTTTAGAGATAGCAGCGTGTATGAAAGGGCTTGCTGTGCCTCAGCGCTTTGAAGGGCGCATCGAGGGTAAGCACAACGCCGTGCCCGGCCCTGGTGAGCCCGACGCTAACATCCAAGGGGCTTTCTGCCCTAAGGAGCTCGAATTTCTCAAGACCGATCAGGGCGGCTCGTACCCATAATTATTTCGCTTCTAGTGCCGCCTTGACGGCAGCCAAGGCGTCGACTCGCCCCCAGCCAAAAGAGTTATTGGGCCGGTCTCCGCCGCAGTCGCCCACTTTGGGCTGGGCTGTCTGTCGAATCAGCTCTTCAAGGACTTCAACGCGGCCCTTGAGATGCGGTGCTGCCGATAACATTAATGCAGCGATGCCCGTCACATGCGGCGCAGCTAAAGAAGTTCCCCCGACACTGAGATAGCTCCCGCCAGGCATGGGACCGCGAATGCTCACCCCTGGGGCGCTCACGTCCGGCTCGATCTGCTCCGTCCCCCACAGCGTCACCGGACCGCGACTGCTGAAGTGCGCGATCTTGTCATCGCGGGTCGTCGCCCCTACAGTGAACGCTGCCTCGTAGATCGCTGGAGGGTCGACCACCGAACTGCAAGTGGGGCCTTGGTTGCCCGCAGCGGCGACGAAGAGAATCCCCGCAGCGCGCACGCGCTCGACGGCTTCTTTGAGAGTCTCTGGCTCACAGCCTTCTTGCGGCGGACACCCCCAAGAATTATTAATAACTTGGGGAGCTTTGCTGGGGTCACCGTCAGTCATGGGGTCGCCCTCAAGGGGGAACGGAGCTAGAAAGAACTCCATGCAGCCAATATAGCGCTCCGGCGTGCCGTAGCCGTCGTACTCCATATTGCGACACGCTATCCATTGGGACTCAAAGGCTACCCCCGTACGGATGTGCTCTTCGGTGCCCACGACAACTCCCAGTGTCAGTGTTCCGTGAGCACCGGGATCTATCGGCTCAGGGGAGTTCTCGACAGCGTCGAACCAATTATAGTTATGATCAGCTATTTCGTCCTCACCGCTGTAGCCGCGGTAAGTCCGAATGAGTGCTGGGTGGAGCCAGTCGACGCCCGTATCAGCCCCAGCGACGATCACCCCCTTGCCGGTGATGCCCATCTCCCAGACTTTATCAGCGTTGATGAGCGTCAGATTCCACGGGATAGAAGGCTGCGGCTCTTGCTCAGGCTCAAAGTACGCAGAGAGCTTCTTCACTCTGGGGTTGAGCTCAATGCGTGCGACATCGTCCCTTGCTGAGAGCGCGCGCACCAAGTTCGCGTCAGCGTTAGGAATAGCGAGCATATTCACCACATAGTGTGCTCGATACGGGATGCCCTTGGCGTCAAGCTCACGGCGAAGTTCCCGCTGAGAGCGTCGCGCTGTTTTCGTAAGCACCTCATAGACGTATCTCCCGCGCTCTTGCTGCGTCGCAAAGTGCCGAGTCTCTCCCAGCTGAGCTTGCTCTTTGAGAATAACTAAGACATCAGCTTTCTGTCCGCCAGCGAGCGCCGCCTGAACAGAAGACGTGATCTTCATTGCAATGGGCACAGCGCGCTCGGCTTGAGTCGCCAACACGAACGCCACACTTACCAACGCTATGACGATGAGCATCCAGTGAGTTCTTCTCATATTT
The DNA here is from genome assembly GCA_041641035.1 of Candidatus Bipolaricaulota bacterium. GTDB lineage: Bacteria > Bipolaricaulota > Bipolaricaulia > RBG-16-55-9 > DRXL01 > JANXCC01. The sequence goes on along the minus strand of JBEPZC010000002.1, from coordinate 17,700 downwards.
GTCATCTCTTATCACCGTGCGAAAAGCTTGTCGCGCTCTTTGACGATCTGCGCACAGCTCATATTGGGATCAATTCGCGTCGTACGGAAGTAACTGTTCTCCCGTTTCGGATCTGGGGTATTCTCGCTCTGGCCTGCTAAGAGCGGATTGCTCGCTCCGATCACGACCTGTTCGCTGCCCCACTCGATCAAACCGTCAATAGTAGTAGGCGTGAGCGTCGTGCTGCGTAGGCTGTTCCAATCCCGTTGAATAATATAGATCTCCCCTTCGATAAACCCCAAGACGCTGACGCGGATTGTCATGCCTGGCTTGCCGTCTTTGTCTTGATCGAAGATTCTGGGGTCATTGGGGTCGGTGGGTAGGGGGTCTTTTTCGGGATCTTGCAGGCGCACTCCCCGCACGATCGTGTAGCGCGGCTGGAAGAACTGCCAATTCTTCTCTTGAGATTCGAGCCGTGCCGGCTTGGTGTCGATGCCCATATACTTCACAAATGCCTCGGGGAAGATGACTTTGAAGAACGGGGAACTGCTCTCGCTCTCCACAGCGCATGACTCGAAGACGATCGAGAGGTCTGTGCCTGTTTGCGTGACTTCTAAGCGGATAGTCGTCATCGTCTTGAGGGTGATCGTGCCCAACACGGGGGCGTTTGTGAGAGAGGACATGACTTGGAGGTGGGCCCATGGGCCGGAGATATCCGGGGTCTGGGCAGAGACGCCGGGCCAACTCATACACAGAATGCCGAACATACAGAGAAGGGAGAGCCACCGCTTCATATTGCCTCACCTCGCTCAAGTCATTTAAGGATGAAATTGTAACGCGTGCAGTACGTGAGGGCAAGTTTGACCCCGGCCCCGTCCTGCCGCGTACAATAAGATATGCGTCTTCTCGCATTGGGAGCTGTGCTGTTGTGGTGGCCGTGGCTGGGGTATGGGCAGCGGCTTGGTGAGCCAAGCTTAGTTTGGCACACGATCCACACCGAGCACTTCCGCGTGACGTTTCCTGAGGGGCTGGAGGGGCTGGCCCAAGAAGCAGCTGTCGCTGCTGAAAATGCCTATCAGTATTTGCTCACACGGTTGGACTACGCTCCATCCCAGAAGGTTGACATCGTGCTCTGTGATGCCACGGATACGCCGCACCGAGAGCTTGACGTCTTTCAGAATAGAATAACTATCTGTGTTGCCCAAGCAAATATGGCTGAACGATTCAACCCCAAGTTCCCCAGCTGGGTGGAGCAGAGCGTCTTTGCGCTCTATGCGCAGTTTGTGAGCGCTCATTTTGTCTTTGGCTTTTCGGAAGTGGTGCGCCCGCTGCTGGGCACGCTCGTGCTCCCAAACTTGAAATCTTCGGGGCTTCTTGCTGGGATCGGGGAGTATCTTGCGGAAGAGGCTCTCAACACGCCGCCCGACATACGCTCTGGCATAGGGGGAGAACACCAATTCGTGCGTTATTTGACGGAGCGCTTTGGAGCTGATCTTTTGCAAAAGTGGCATCGGCTGCAAGCCAACGACCTGTGGGCAACGCTCTCGTTGGGGTTTGTGAGCGATCACGATCGGATCTTTCAACGCTTGACCGGGAAATCATTTACGCAGATTGTCCAAGAGTGGAAGGACCTCTCCCCTCTTCCCTCCCCGTCTCGAGCACAGAAGGCAGAGGATAGCAAACTGCTCACGATCAAGCGCGACATCTACAAGCACTCTTATCTCTTTGGCGATCTCTATCTCTACGATCCACAGACGCATCGGGAGACGCGTCTGACCGAAGGCGCGCGCATCTATAGAGCTGCTCTCTTCCCTGATGGGCAGAAGATCTTAGTCGCTCACTATCGCTGGGGGGATCGGGGGCCGGTCTTGGCTCTTCTTGATGTGAAGACAAAACAGATCGAGACGCTCAAAGAGTTCCCCCTGCACGATTATTTTATAGACTCCTTTGCGATCTCGCCCGATGGAGAGAGCATAGCGCTCTCGATCTGGAGGCGCGGCGGGTTTCAAGATATCTATCTCTGTCAACTATCGGAGGAGAGCTGTAGGCTGACGGCTCTCACCCGCGACCGTGCGCTTGATCTCTCCCCAGCGTTCTCGCCCGATGGGCACTTCGTGCTCTTCTCTTCAGATCGCGACGGAAGCTTTAAGTCTTATGCATATAGACTCGCTGACAGCGCGTTCTTTGAAGTCACGGACGCCGCTGATCCCAACGAATGGAAGCCCGTGCAGATCGAGCCGGAGCCGTTCCCGCCCTGGGACGGCTTCCCCGATACAGATTATCCCATTACGCCTTACGATCCGCGCGCGTCCTTAGAGCCCAAGCTTGTGCTGCCCATGGTGAGCTCAAGCAGCATCAGCGTGCTGACGTTCGGAAGCGATGTGCTGCGCCAGCATCTCTACAGTGTGCTGCTAGGCTTCAACTGGAAGACGCTGCTGCCCTCATACTCTGTGCGCTATGAGAACCGCGTGCTTTTTGCATCGTTAGAAGCTCTCATCACACGAGATGGCCTCACAGCCCATCAGTCCATAACGGCGACGCTTCCCCTGATCACACGCGTGAGCACACGGCAGAGCCTCTCGCTCTTCTATCGGCGTGACGAAGTAGATCTGATCACCCATCAGATTGGGCTGGGGTGGAACGGCACGTGGAAGATCTTTCAGAATTGGTTTGAAATCTCCCTATGGGCAGTGACAGCTACGCGCACGGGGCAGCGCATCTGGGAGAACAGTTTGGGGTGGCGTGTGGGGGTGACAACAGATCTTGCTGAAAAGCTACGCGCACGCGTCTTTGTCCAGAAGGACGGGCAGTTCGGCGCAGAGCTTGAGCTCTTGGCGCTGGTGCGTCTTGGAGTTCTCTGGAACTCCCACAGTATAGAACTGTATTTGCGCTAGCCTCCGGCTCCAGATCGAAGCTTGCTTCCCCAGAGATGGGCGCGGCAGCAATAGGGAGGGCAAGCAATAAAGTACCAAGAATGAAGCTAACGATAGGCCTCGCACCGTCACCAACCCCCTTCAAGCGGGTGGCTGTATATCTTTTCTGGTTATCAACCTCCTTGTTATTTTTAGGGGGTAGCCAAATCTGTATCATTAATATTACAATACCCTTGGTGATCATAGATGACTCTTATCCGAATGACTGCAGTAGGTATGATCTTGCTTTCCCTAGGTGTGGTTCTCGCATTCAGCCCAGCTACAGCAAAGGTCGCAGAATGGATCTGGACCGCGCGGATCGCTACCCCATGGGATTACCCTTCGGGGGCATTTGGTAGCTGGGAGGAAGCCGTAGATCAGGCTATAGCGGATGGAGCCAACGTGATCTTGGACTGGCATGCCGTAAGCAATTATTGGCAGGCACTTTATGAGCCACTGCTCAGCCAGGACTTGGCTGAGATGAGGTATCATGCTCATTATATTCATACTCATCATCCCGGTGTCCGCTACATCATATATGTTGCACCGCTGGAGTATGTGACTAGAGGAGTGGACGAGAATGGGGATGGTCAAGTGGATCCCGGCAAGGAGGCGGAGAGCTTAGCGCTCCAGCATCCCGACTGGGCCCAGGTCGGGATCGACGGCCGCAGGGCGGTCTTCTATGGAGCCTATCCTGGGATGCCCTTCTGGGTCTGCGAGACGTGCGAAGATGTTTGGATCACCCCAGCCAACCCCGAGTATCGCGCTCTGGTCTTGGAGCAAGCGCGGCGGATCGCCGCTACCGGCATTGATGGGGTCTGGTTCGATGTGCCTTTCTTACGGTTCGATTTTGGGGAAAATTGGCAGGAGCAGTGGCCGACTTTTGACCCTTGGGCCCGAGCCCGATTTCAGGCTGAGACCGGCTACATCTTGCCGCAGCCGCCGGTGGTGGGCTGGCCTAATTGGGATGATCCCGTCTGGCGGGCCTTCGTCCGCTGGCGCTATACGCTGACTGCCAGTTTCATCCAAGATTATCAGGCGGCATTGCAGCAGGGAAATCCGAATATCAAACTGATCATCGAGACCTCCGTCGGGCCTGATGTCGCTGCGACCCAGCAAGGCTCGAGTACCTTGGATCTCCCAGCTGTCAGCGACCTCACCGCCCATGAGCATGGCGGCCCTTGGAGGAGCAGCGAGTTTCATTATTACATGTGGTTGCGCTTCCTCGCCGATCTCCTCTTCTTCAGCCATACCGACGGGGATCAACCCTCTTGGCTCCTCTCCTATGTCAAAGCAGACGAGCCCGACACTCTAGATGTAGCCCGCCTCCATGCAGCTATGGTGCTCTCTGCTGGGATGAACTACTATACTTCAGGAAACGAGACGATGAGCGGGATGCCCCATGAAACCTTCCGTCGCCAGTTCTTCGCCTGGCTAGCTGCAGAGGAGCTCACCTACTATGATCCTAGCTGGCATCCATATGGCAACGTTGCCCTCATCTACTCTCAGCAGACCCTTGACTATTTAGATCGAGGGAGCTGGCAGAGCACCTTAGCTTATCATGATGCCTTCACCGGGATGGCCATGATGTTACTTGAGTCCCACATTCCGTTTGAGGTCATAAGCGAGCGAGAGCTCGCGCGACTTTCAAATTATGATATCGCTATCCTGCCGCTCTTTGCTGCGATGAGCCCGGAACAAGCGCAAGCTATTCGCAGCTATGTCGCCTCGGGGGGGAAGATTATCGCTACCGGCCCGACCTCACTCTATGACAAAGAAGGAGTTCAACTTGCGGACTTTCAGTTGGCCGACGTCTTTGGGGTCCATTACTCTGAGGTCCAGCCAGGCCAAATCTACGTGAACGACTACGGCGCCGGACGATCAGTCTTTCTTATTCTCACCCATGAGCTGGACTACTTCTGGGCGGCTAAGCCCTGGGGAGGCGGCCTTCCTGACCCCACGGCAGCAGAGCAGGCACGGCAGGCTTTCTTAAATGAGGTCTGGTCCCACGCCCAGGTTGAACCGATCCTTAGCACTCCTGCGCCCCGAGGCGTGATCCTCCTTCCCTATCGGAACGATAATAAGCTAGCTGTGCGGGCCCTCAACTTTCAAGGAGTTGATTATAGTGACGCTGTCCCAACCCTGACTACGGTGGACTTAACACTGAAGCTGCCCTCCGGGCTGATCCCCACAACGGCCCAGAGGCTGGAGTTTTTAGGAGGCTGGCAGCCGCAGAATTTCAGCCAGCCCGATGCCCAGCATATCCGGCTGAGCTTCCCGCTTTCGATCCATGCGGTGGCAGAGCTAGAACTCAACGCGGCAGAATTGTTTATCTTTCGTGTCAGTTGGGAAGGGAATGTCTCTGCTGCGGGAGCTTTCTTCTCCGGTCAAGGTGCTGATATTGCCGAGTGGGTTTTGGTGAGCGAGCCAGTGGAACCTGGAGACTTGCTTGAGATAGACCCGGAGTATCTGAGGCACTATCGCAAAGCCTGCTCCCCTTACTCTCAGCTGATATCTGGGGTAGTCTCTAGCTCGCCCGGGATTGTCCTTGGCGGATCGCAAGCTGGAAGGAAGGCGCTGCTAGCACTTATCGGGACTGTCATGGTTAAAGCCATAGCAGAGAACGGCCCGATCAAGCCGGGAGATCTTCTGGTAAGCGCCTCGCTGCCAGGTCACGTGATGCGCTGCGACGACCCGCAACGGTGCGAAGGAGCGATCATCGGTAAGGCCTTAGAACCTTTGGAGCAAGGAATAGGCATTATCAAGGTGTTAGTCATGAACTAAGGCAGGCCCTTGGCTATTGGCTCCCTTTAATACTAAAAATCAAGCCTGCATCTCCTTGCGATAAACCCATCTTTTTGCGATAATAAATCCAACACTTTCATGAGGTGACAACCTATGCCCGCATGTGCTATCTGTGGTAAAACAACACGATTTGGCAATCAGGTGAGCTTCGCTGGCAATCGCAACAATCGAATGTTCAAGCCCAACTTGCAGAGCGTGAGAGCTGTCGTCAACGGCCGCACGATGAAGATCACGGTCTGCACGCGGTGTCTGAAGGCCGGCAAGGTGCAAAAAGCCGTCTGACTGAGTTGAATTTGTCCGGCCAAATGTGATAGGCTACACAGGGGCAAGGTGATCTTTGCCCCAAGGGAGGAAGATGCTCATGACGGAGAAAGGCCGAATTTGGCTGACTATTGGAGTGCTCGTCGTCATCGGGATTGCAGTTCTGTTGATTGCTCAACCATGGCAACGCCCTCAACCATCGCCTCCGCAGGTGACCGAACAACCGACGCCGCCTCCGTCGGAGACCCCACAGCCGCCCCCAGCGGGACCGACACCGCCTCCTACGGAGACACAACCCCCAACGACACCACCCCCGCAAGAAGCAATTACGCCTGGCGAACAGCCAACACCTCCCCCACAAGAGCAGCCGCAAGTCCAGCCTCCTGTCGGGCTGGTGAACGAAGTCGTCTTCGTGCAAGAACCCGACCAAGCGAAAGTGCTCGACATGCTCCAGGCAGGACAGCTCGATCTCTATGCGTTTGGCATCCGCGATGCGGAGCTGGCCCGCAAGGTGAAGGCATCGCCCGCTTTGGGGTATGAGACTTCCTACGGCGGGTCTGCAGAACTGACGCTCAATCCCGTCGGGCCAACTCTTAAGACTGGGGCACTCAACCCCTTCTCCGTTCCAGCGATCCGCGAAGCCCTCAACTGGCTCGTCGACAGAAGCTATATCGCTCAGGAGATCTACGGCGGCCTGGCCGTGCCCAGATATCTGCCCATCAATACGATCTTTCCCGACTATGCTCGCTTGGCTCATGTCGCAAAAGCATTAGAAGCGTACTACGCTTATAACCCTGAGAAAGCCAAGGCCGTGATCACAGAGGAGATGCAGAAGCTCGGTGCAGAGCTGCGCAATAACAAATGGTACTATAACAATGAGCCAGTCAAATTGATCTTTCTTATTCGCACGGAGGACAAGCGTCGCGAGGTTGGCGACTACGTGGCGACACTGTTAGAAGACCTAGGGTTCACAGTCGATCGTCAGTACAAGACGGCTCAAGAGGCGTCGCCGATTTGGATCAGCAGCGACCCCGCCGACGGCAAGTGGCACTTGTACACAGCGGGCTGGGTCTCAACGGTCGTCAATCGAGACTTGGCAGGCAACTTTAACTTTTACTACACGCCGCGCGGACGGCCCGATCCCCTCTGGCAGGCGTATAAGCCCGATCCGGAGTTCGACGAGGTTGCCGACCGCTTGGGCCGCAGAGATTACAAAACTATCGAAGAGCGCCAAGAACTGATGGAAAAGGCGCTGCGCTTGGCAATGAAAGATTCGGTGCGCGTCTGGCTTGTGGATCAGATCGACATCTGGGCGCGGCGCGCTGAGGTACGCTTAGCGTCGGACTTGGCTGGCGGGATGTCCGGCTCGTTTCTGTGGCCGTTCACGCTCCGTGTGGAGGGCCGCCAAGCTGACAGGCTCGTCTGGGGCGTTCCCAGCTTGATGACCGAGCCGTGGAACCCCGTCGCCGGCACCAACTGGATCTTTGACACGATGGTCTATCGGGCAACGCTCGACAGTGCTACCCTGCCCGATCCCTTCACCGGGCTCTATTGGCCCCAGCGCGTCAAGTTCGTAGATGTCTACGTGCAAGAGGGCACCCCCGTCACTAAGACCCTCGACTGGTTGAAGCTAGAATTCCTCCCGGAGATCAAAGTCCCCGAAGACGCGTGGGCCGATTGGGATCCAGTCAATCAGCGATTTGTCACTGTTGGAGAGAAGTATCCCGACGGCGTGACAGCGAAGACGAAGTCCGTTGTATACTACGATGACAATCTCTTCCAGATGAAATGGCACGACGGCTCTCGTGTCTCTTTGGCTGACTTCGTGCTCAGCTTCATTCTCACCTTTGAGCGGGCCAAACCGGAAAGCCTCATCTACGACGAGGCAGCCGTCTCGGCGTTTGAGTCGTTCATGCTCCACTTCCGCGGCTTGAAGATCGTTCAGAAAGACCCACTCGTCGTCGAGGTCTACAGCGACTTGTTCTACCCTGACGCTGAATGGATCGCCTCATCGCGAGCCGATTATCTCTTCACGTCGACCCCGCTGCAGGCGCTGGCTATTGGGCTGTTAGCGGAGCAGAACAAGGAGCTCGCGTTCTCCGCAGCCAAATCCGATAAGCTCAAAGTCGAGCGTGCCAACTACATCGCTGGGCCGGCGCTGGCGATTTTAGAGAAATATCGTGCCCAGGCGCTCGAACAGGGCTTTATCCCCTATGAGAACGTGCTCAAGGAGTTCATCACTCCCGAAGAAGCCAAAGAGCGCTATCGGCTTCTCGGCGAATGGTACAGTGCCCATAAGCACTTCTGGATTGGGCAAGGGCCGTTCTATCTTGACTCTGTCTATCCTGTGGAGAAGAATATAGTCATTAAGAGATTTGCGGACTTCCCCGATCCCCCAGACAAATGGCTGCGCTTCAGTGAGGCGCGGATCGCTGAGGTCGAGGTCTCTGGCCCCATACAAGTCCAAGTCGGGAGCTCCGCAACGTTCACGGTCGAGGTGACGTTCAAGGGCGAGCCGTATGCCGTCCACGATATAGACTTCATCAAGTTCTTAGTCTTTAATGCTCAGGGCCAGCTCGCGTTGATGGGAGAAGCCCAGGCAGTCAGAGATGGGCTCTGGCAAGTCGTGCTCAGCCCGGAGCAGACGGCTCAGCTTGCTGTAGGAGCCAATCGTCTCGAGGTGATCGTGGTCTCGAAGCTGGTCAGCATCCCTTCGTCTGAGGAGGTCACGTTCGTCACAGTGCAGTAAGTTCAAGTAATAATGAGTAAGTGATGACGGAAACGATCCGACGCGTTCTCACATATACGGTCTATCGGGTAGTCGCCCTGGCGCTCACGGTCGTGGTTGGGGTCTATTTAGCCGTGCTCATCGCCAACATGGGCGGCTACGTCGACCAGATTCGCAAGGCGCAGATCCGCGAGGCGGTGGGGGCTTCTGTCCTGGGGGATCGCACGTTGCAGACCCTTCCCCCTTCGGAGCTGCGTCGCATCATCGAGCAGCGCATCGAGCTCGAGGAGAAGAGATTGGGGCTGGACAAGCCCTTCATTGTGCGCAGCTTCTCCTATCTGTGGGACGCGCTCACGTTGAGCTTGGGTCGTGCAGAGCAGCTCTCGAGTGACTCTGGGTCGCGTCAAGTTCGGCTCATTCTGTTAGAGCGTCTGCCTGCAACGCTGTTGCTGTTTGGCACAGCCAATCTCTTGCTCTTCTTCGGGTCGCTCTTTGCGGGGCTGTGGCTCTCGCGGCGCTATGGGAGTTTTTGGGACAGATTCGTGATCGCTATGACCCCGACGTCGGCCGCTCCCGCGTGGTTCTACGGGATCTTTCTCATTCTTATTTTTGCGTCGCTGCTGAAGGTCTTGCCCTTTGGGGGCATGGTCGAGGCGCCGCCCCCCAAAGAGATAGGACAATACGCGCTCAGCGTCCTCAAACACATGATCTTGCCTACAGTAGCTCTGTGGCTCAGCTCGGCCTTCCTCGCGATCTACTCGCGCCGCACGTTCTTTCTTATTTTTGCCAGTGAAGATTACGTGGAGATGGCGCGGGCCAAAGGGCTGCCCTCGGGGATCATCGAGCGCCGCTATATTCTGCGTCCGACCTTGCCTACGATTATTACCCAGTTTGCGTTCTTGCTTATTGGGCTGTGGGGCGGCGCTATAATCTTAGAGACGGTCTTCAATTGGCCGGGGATCGGGCGGCTCACCTTCCAAGCGATTGGGCTTTATGACACCCCGGTCATCATCGCTTCGACGGTGATCTATGCCTATCTATTGGCGTTGACCGTCTTTCTGCTCGATATCGTCTACGCGCTGGTGGACCCGCGTGTGAAGGTCGGAGCAGAAGGTGGTGTGGTGTGAGCGCCATCCGCGGCGGGTTGCGCCAGCTGCGCCAGTATCCTTCAGCTCTTGTTGGGCTAGGGATTATTGGAGCTCTGATCGCCCTGGCTATCGTCGCTGTAGTGATTCTGCCCTATGAAGAAGCGATTCGGCTCTGGCGCGGTGGCGAAGACATCTGGCAAGAGAGCCCTCGTTACGCTCAGCCGGCTTGGCTCAATCTCTTCACTGCTAAGAAACTCCCGGAGACGATCGTCGTCAGCACACAAGGGGCTTCCGTCAAGCCCTCGCCGACGGAGACGGCAGTCCACCGCCTGAGCGCCTCGAAGGTGCGCTCGGACAAGACGGTCAGCATATCGTTGGCGTTCGACTATCGCTATGACGACTTCCCTACGGAAATCACGCTCTTTCTCGACGCAAAATATGCTGAGCTTCTGCCGTACGTCGCGCTGCGCTGGCGCACCCCCGACGGCAGGGAGATCTCTCTAGGCGAGCGCAAGCTCAAAGGAATCGAGCGATATAATATCTCCCAAGATACACGGCTCGAGCGACGCTTAGGAGGACAGCCTCCTGAGATAGGGCTCTTTGTCTCTCCAGGCCGTCAGTCTCCTTTACGCGGACGGTACGAGTTGCGCGTCGAGGGCACGCTCTTTGAAGAGAACGCCGATATAGACGCGAAGCTCATCGTCTATGGCAAGGTCTACGGCTTGTCCGGTACAGACCATAAGCGCCGTGATTTGATGGTCGCGCTCTTGTGGGGGGCTCCGGTGGCGTTGGCATTTGGGTTTATCGTTGCGGTGGGGACGAGCTTGACGACCCTCATTATTGCAGCAATCGGGGCGTGGTACGGCCGCTGGGTCGATGCGCTCATCCAGCGCATCACCGAAGTCAATATCATCCTTCCGACGTTGCCCATTCTGATTATCATCGGGACGTTCTACTCCCGCAGCATCTGGGTGATGATGATCGTCATCACGTTGCTGTCGATCTTCACTGCGGGGATTAAAGTCTACCGGGCGATCTTCTTACAGATCAAAGAGTCCCCCTACATTGAAGCGGCGCGGGCGTATGGGGCGAGCAATCTGCGCATCATCGTGCGGTATATGGCCCCGCGGATCATCCCGATCCTTGTGCCGGGGTTTGTCACGCTCATCCCGAGTTTGGTCTTCTTGGAAGCGTCACTGGGTTTTTTGGGGCTAGGCGATCCGGTGCTGCCCACGTGGGGCAAGGTTTTGAACGACGCCTCTAACAACGGCGCGCTCTATAAGGGCTATTACTACTGGGTGCTCAGCCCCTCGGTGTTATTGATGTTCACGGCCTTGGGGTTTTCGCTGTTGGGGTTTGCGTTGGATCGCATCTTCAACCCCAGGCTGAGAGAGCTATGAAAGAGAAGACAGAAGCAATGGCGAGTGTGTCAGTGAAGCGCGCTTCTCCCCTGCTGCGTGTCGAAGATTTGAAATTGTACTTCCGCACGACTCAGGGGGTTGTGCAGGCCGTTGATGGGATTAGTTTTGTCTTGGAGCGCAACCAGGCATTGGCGATTTTGGGGGAGTCTGGCTGCGGGAAGACGTCGTTGGCTCGCGCGATCTTGCGGTTGTTGCCGCGCAATGTGCACACGTATAGTGGGCGGGTGGAGCTCGATGGCGTGGACGTGATGCCCTGGAGCGAGGAGCGCTTTCGCCGGGAGGTGCGCTGGTCGAAGATCTCTCTGGTTGCCCAAGCCGCGATGAACTCGCTCAATCCCGTGTTGAAAGTTGGAGATCAGATTGCCGAGCCACTGATCGTGCACAAGGGCATGGACAAGAAGGACGCTTGGGCGCGGGCGCGCGAAGCCGCGCAGATCGTGGGTGTTCCTACGGACTTTCTGCAGCGCTACGCGTTTGAGCTCAGCGGGGGGATGCGCCAGCGCGCCGTGATCGCCATGGCGTTGGTGACCAATCCCGATTTGATCATTCTCGATGAGCCGACGTCAGCGCTCGATGTGCTCACACAGGCCAATATTATGAACGCGCTCAAAGGGATTAAGAGAGAGTTCCACAAGAGCTTCTTTTTGATCACGCACGACATTGCCACGTCGAGCGAGTTGGCCGATCACGTTGCGATTATGTACGCGGGGCAGTTGGTCGAGTGGGGCACGGCGGAGGAGTTTTATCCCAATCCGCTGCATCCGTATTCGCAGAAGCTGATGGCCAGCGTCCCCCGCTTGCGCGAGGAGCGCAAGCTCGACTTTATCCCGGGGCGTCCGCCCAGCTTGATCAACCCTCCCAAGGGGTGTCGCTTTGCCGCGCGTTGCCCTCAAAGATTCTCCCAATGCGATCAGGAGCCTCCTCTAGTCGAGGTGGCAGGGGGGCGTCTCGTCAAGTGTTGGTTATATAAATAGCTTATGTCAGAGAAGATACTCTTATCGGTGAAGAACCTGCATACGCACTTTGAGCTGCGGCGCGGTGCGTTTGGGCGAGCGGGCGTGGTGCGCGCTGTCGATGGCGTGAGTTTCGAAGTGCGCCACGGCGAGGCGATCGCTGTGGTCGGCGAGAGCGGCTGCGGAAAATCTACACTCGCCCGGACTATCTTGGGACTCTATCGTCCTACTAAGGGCGAAGTGCTCTTTGAGGGGCGTTCTTTAGATGGGGATCTGCGATGGTACCGTCCGCAGGTCGGCTACGTGCAACAAGACCCCTACGGGGCGCTGCCGCCGTTCATGAGCGTCCACCGAATCTTAGAAGAGCCCTTATTGATTAACAGGGTGGGGAGCAAGGCAGAGCGAGAGCAACACATCCGAGAAGTTTTAGAAGAAGTGAAGCTCACCCCCGTGGAGGATTTTCTCTCAAAATTCCCCCATCAGCTTTCTGGGGGACAGCAGCAGCGCCTGGTGATCGCTCGCGCTATGATCTTGCGACCCAAATTCATCGTAGCTGACGAGCCGGTCTCCATGCTCGATGCTTCAGTGCGCGTCGAGATTCTAGAACTATTGCGCGGGCTGCAACGCTCACACAATTTGACTGTCATCTATATTACGCATGACCTATCAACGGTGCGATATTTCGCGGAACGGATCTTCGTGATGTACGCGGGCAAGCTCATTGAGAAGGCGCCGGTCAATGAATTACTACACAATCCGCTTCATCCGTACACCAAGGCTCTGCTGGCAGCGATCCCTGATCCCGATCCGGCCAATTCTCAGACGTTCAAGAAGATCCCAGCCGGGGAGCCGCCCAGCTTGGTCAATCCTCCATCAGGCTGCCGGTTTCATCCTCGTTGTCCCGCGTTTATCGCTGGGCTGTGCGAGAAAGAAGTGCCTCCGGAGTTCGAGCCTTCCCCAGAGCATTTCGTGGAGTGCTGGCTCTACCGCTGATGAAGCTGCTCACCCCCTTACGACTGATTGTGATAGCCTTCATGCTGCTCGTGCTTGGGGCTCTGTTGCCGTTTCTTATGGTCATCAGGGTTTTGCAACCTAGTTTTGCCCTGAGCTTCTTCTCCTATGCTCTGTCGCTCGTCGGCCTTATTATGGGGCTGATCGGGGTTGCTCTTTACGGGAGAAATCGCTAGGATATAAACAACACGCAAGGGAGACGAGAACATGCATATCCGAGAATGGACAAAAGTATTAGCAGTGTTGATCGTAGTTTGGGTAGGGCTCAGTGGCTGCCAGGGGGTACCGCCAGGGGTGAAGCCCCCACAGGCGGGTCAACAACAACCTAAAATAGAAGAACCGAAACAGCTGGAGCAGCCGCAACAGAAACCAGAAGCACCCCAAGGGGCGCCCGGACAAGTCGGGACGCTTTCGATCACGCGGATAGAGGTCTATCCCAGCAATCGCATCGTCACCAAGGACGGAACCGTTGCGTTCAATATCTATCTGTATAACCCAGGGACAAGCGCAGCGACTGAAGAGATAGCGCTGCTGCTCGACGGCGAGCGGTTAGGCGCGCAAAAAGCTCAAGTCGGTCCAAACGAGACGCGCCATCTGCACTTTCAGATTCGTGGGTTTGCCAGCGCCGGCACCAAGCAAGTCGAGCTTGGGGGACAGAAGCTCGAGATCACAGTGATCGAGCCGCAGCCCTCGCGCGGCGGTGTCATCCCCCCTGACGCCAAGGTCGTCAGTGCAGCTGAGGGCCTGAGTGAGCCGGGCGTCCCCGGCGGCAAGATCGTTATCAGTTCCATCAGCGGGCCTAAGACGCTCAATCCCGTCATCGCCCAAGAGACAAGCTCCACAGACATAACAAGCCTGATGCACGCCGGGTTGATCGAAACCCGTTGGGAGGACTATACGCCTGCGCCGGGACTGGCCGTCGCTTGGGAGATCTCCGATGACAGGAAAGAGATTATTCTGCACTTGCGTCGGGGCGTCCGCTGGTCGGATGGGACATGCTGTTTCACTGCCGATGACGTGATCTTCACGTATAACGATCTGCATCTCAACCCTGAAGTCAACTCTGCCGGCCGAGACTTGCTCTACGTCGAGGGCAAGCCGTTAGAGTTCGTGAAGATCGATGACGAGACCGTCAAAGTGATTATGCCCAAGCCCTTCCGGCCCATTCTCAACTCCTTGGGGTTTGAAATCCTCCCCAAGTACAAATTGGCCGACAAGGTGGCTAAGCTCAACCCCGGTGCACGAGGGTATTTCGAGGGGCTGAAGAAAGTCATCGAGGACAATCGGAAGGGCTTGCAAAAAGTTTCTGCGGAGAGGCTAGCAGAGCTGGACCGAGAGCTGGCAGCGCTCGATGATGCCATCAGCGCGCAGCAGATTGATCGCGTGCGCCAGATCGTAAACTCTGTGAAGGAATCTGTGGGGGCGTTGCAGATGGCCGTGACGGAGGAGCAGGCCGAGCTGATCGAGGCATTGCAGCGCGCTCTGGACGATGCTCAAAAAGTGCTGGAGCAGGCCGAGGCAGGCAAGTGGGCCGGCGTCTCCCCTGAGCTCTTCAATAACACCTGGAGCTTGGGAACACCCGCGAGCGAATTTGTCGGTTTAGGGCCGTATCGCTTCGTGCGCTACGATGTGGACCAACAAGTCGTTCTCGAACGCAATCCGTACTATTGGAAGGTCGACCCCAACGGCGTGCAGTTGCCGTATTTCGATCAGTTTGTCTTCCTCATCGTGCCTGATCTGAATACCGCGTTCTTGAAGTTCAAAGCAGGAGAGACTGACACATTCGCGCCAAGGCCTACGGACTGGCCGCTGCTGATGGAAGGTGTCCAAGACTTAGAGAGAGATTGTGTCCAGCGCACCAGCGACCTCACGATCTGCTTCAACAGCGCTACAAACTGGAAGCTGCTGCGGGACGGCCCGCTCTTTGGCGAGACCTACCTTGCGTTCAATCAAGATGTTGAGAAAGTAAACCCAGACAAGCCCTTCTACAAGGCTCTGCAAGCCGTCTTTCGTCACGTCCAGTTCCGACGGGCCATAGCCCACGCCGTCGATAAAGAATCGATCATTGAGAATATCTATAACGGTCTGGCGCTCCCTCAGTGGAGTCCCGTCAGCATGCCCTCGCCCTACTATGACAAGAGCGAGTCGTTCTCCAAGTATGAGTATGATCTGGAGAAGTCAGCGCGGATGCTCGACGAGATCGGCCTCACAGATGTTGATGGCGATGGCACGCGCAACATCACCGACAAGTTTTTAAAGGACTTTGCCGAGCCCGAAGACCGGCCCTCGGATTTGGCTTCGCTTGGCCCAGAAAGAGACCGCGAGCTGGAGTTCACGTTAGTCACCAACTCGGGCAACCAAATCCGGGAGAGGATCGTCTCGCTCTTAGTGGACGACTTTGCCAAGATTGGGGTGAAAGCCAACGCTCGCCCCATGGACTTCAATGCCCTGATCAACCAGCTAACGACGAGCACGTTTGAAGCGATGGTCCTAGGGCTCACAGGAAGCCCAGAGCCCAATAATGGGAGCAACGTCTGGAAGACGAATGGGCGGCTGCACTTCTGGCGCTATTCGTCCAAAGAGAGGGCCCCGGCGTGGGAGAAGCGCGTGGACGAACTATTCGATCTGGGCGCGACGACCTTCGACGAGGACGAAGTCAAGCGCATCTACGCGGAGTTTCAGAAGATCGTCTCAGAGAATCTGCCCTATATCTATCTTGTGAACCAGCAGTTCCTCTACGCGAGCAAGGCCGCGTTGGGGAATAACGAGAATTTTAAGCCCAACTTTGGTGTGCTCTTCTTCGCCGACACCCTGTGGTGGAAGGACGAACAGCGCCGGGCAGCGAAATAGACGTCGGGGCCTTCATCCCAGCTCCTGTCTCTCAAGACAAGGGAAGCACGGAGCGAGGTGAGGGCCATGCGCTATGCTGAACTACATCGTGCGCCGCCTGATCTACATGATCCCGACGATGCTCGTCATCTCCATCGTCGCGTTTTTTGTTGTGCAGCTTGCCCCCGGCGACTTTCTGACAAAATATAAGCTCAACGAGCGCATCTCTCAAGAGACACTGCAGAACATCGCCAGGCACTTGGGGCTGGAAAAGCCCTGTGAACCCTTGCAGTGGCAATGGAGCGGCTGTGTCGAGCGATACTGGCGCTGGCTCAAAGGGATCCTCTTCAGCAGCGAAAGCACCGACCCTGCAACAGGGCAACGCTGGCAAGTCTGGTCGGTGAGCTCTCAATTTCCGTTCATCCATTGGAACCCCGACTTTGGGTTCTCGTTCGAGACCAATCAACCCGTCTCCAAGCTCTTCTGGGAGCGCCTGCCCCTCACGCTCTTAGTCACGATCCCGACGTTTCTCTTCGCGTGGGCGATCTCGCTGCCGTTGGGGATTTACGCCGCGACGCGCCAGTATTCCCTTGGCGACAATATCTTTACGCTCTTGGGGTTTGCCGGGCTTTCCATCCCCAATTTCTTCTTGGCTTTGGTCTTGATGTACTGGCTGGTCGTCTCGCTCACGCCGACGCTGTGCAGTTGGGGCTGGCAGTTCTTCTGTGCAGGCAACCCAGGGGCGTCAGTAGGGGGACTGTTTATTCAAGAGCACATGGGGGGATCGCCCTGGCCGTGGGAGTGGTCTTTGCGAAAATGGCTCGACTATCTATGGCATCTGTGGCCAGCTGTTTTAGTCATCGGCGGGTCTTCGATTGCCGGGCTGATGCGCATCATGCGCGGGCAAATGCTCGATATTCTCGGATCGCAGTATATTATGACCGCACGGGCCAAGGGCCTCAGCGAGCGGGTCGTGATCTACAAACACGCGGTGCGCAATGCGCTGAATGTGATGATCAGTATCTTTGGGCAGAGCCTGCCGGGGCTGATCGGCGGCGCCCTGATCACGGCGATCGTGCTCAACTTCCCCACCGTAGAAAGACTCTTTTATGACGCCCTGCGGGCGTATGATGACTATCTCGTGCAGACGCTGCTGATGTTCTTCGCGATCTTGCTTCTGCTGGGAAATCTCTTAGCAGATATTATGCTCGCGTGGGTTGACCCACGAATTCGCTATGACTGAAAGGCCGGTCAGTCAAGGGCAGCTCATCTGGCGGCGCTTCCGGCGCCATAGGCTGGGAGCCTTGGGTGGGGTCATTATCGCGTTGCTCATATTGCTGACGCTCTTTGCGCACTTTATTAGTCCTTATGATTATGCCACGCAGCACCGGCGGTTCGCGTTCGCTCCGCCCACACGGATTCACTTTTTCGACAAGGATGGGCGCTTGAGCTGGCCCTTCGTCTACGGCCTCTCTCGCGAGCGCGACCCTCGGGGGCGGTGGATCTATCGCGAGAACACCGACCAAGTCTATCCCATCAAGTTCTTCGTCAAGGGCGACCCCTATAGATTGTTCTGGCTCATCCCGACAGATATTCACTTATTTGGGACGGGGGAGCGTGATCCCAATTCTCCCGGTCAGATCTTTCTCTTTGGCACTGACGACGTTGGGCGCGATCTCTTCTCCCGCACGCTGATTGGGGGCTGGGTGTCGC
>JBEPZC010000001.1:0-27870 GCA_041641035.1 Candidatus Bipolaricaulota bacterium | reverse complement strand
AGTATTTGGACGCTGTTGAGCGTGACTCGAGCAGAACCTGCAGCGAGCAAGCCCATGAAGCTCTCGGTGAGAGCAACACCATTGAGAGAGGCGTTCGCCCTCCCGCCGATGCGCACAGCAGCGCCAAAAAGCGATCTGCTCACAGCTAATTCTGATAGGGTCACCGTGATCTCGTGGTCGCGCTCGATTCGCACCGCCCCCTGGAGAATGGTTTGGGTTCTTCCTGCGCCACGGAGCGTTAGGCTCTTTGTAATCGCTATATTCTCAGTGAACGTGCCCGCTGTAAGACACACGAGAGCACCTTCAGCCACGGCGTTGATGGTCTGTTGGATGGACTGTCCCGGCTGGACGGTCACAGTGCAGTCTTGGGTAGGAGCACTGAGCGTCATCCATGTGAGCAGTATGCTGACGAGAGCAAATTGCATAGTACCGCCTTTCTCATTGGGGGTTGCGGGCACTCCCTCTCCCGTCTTGGGGACGGACGGGAGAGGGAGTGAAAGCTTTTACACCTTGATCAATTTGACTTTCGTGTCATAGAAGACCGCACTACCGCCGTAGACGTCGACTAAGCACGTGTTCTTGAGGTAGGGGTCGACGCGCATGGCAGCGTTCGCATGGACGCCGGCGACACCGCCTAAGCCCGTCGCACGCCGACGCTCGTCGCCGGTGATCACCTCCCCGTCAATGACGACGTCGGTGGCACCGTAGGCCCAATGGCCATACCCCAGGGCGAAGCTGATCACTCCTGGGCGGATCGTCTCCGTGACCTTCACTCGGCCGATCATGGGAACTTTGACACCGTTGCGCAAATCCCAGACGCCCTCGGGGTTGCTCGCCGAGGTGATCTTCACTAGATCACCGTCCTGAAGCTGGAGGCGCTGGGCATCACGGGAGTTCACCAAGATAGAGTTCTCCGGCATGACCGCGAGCAGCCAATAGTTCCCAACCGTTCGGGACTTCGTCTGGACGATCTCCCTGTGGGTGATGAGATGGAGATCGAAGCCTTGCTTTTCGTCCTCGAGCGGTCGGCCTACCGAGTCGGCTATCGGCAGATAGACTGGGTAGCCTGCCAAGGGCTTGCCCGTCATACTGTTCTTTATGAGCGCTGTCTTCTCTTGGTAGAGATTGATGAGCGTGCCGTACTTATTGCGCGCGTAGTCGCCGTCGTAGCCACGCTCGAAGTCGTCGAAGCGTCCGCCTCTGTTGAGAACGTAGACGACCTTGCGCCACCACTTCTCGCCGACGATCTGTTGCCAGCGCTCCGGATCGAAGACCGTCTTGGGCAGGTGTCGTCGGGCTTTGACAAACAGCTCGACTTCAGCATCATCAGCATCGGGGACTTCGTTGCCCGGTTTATCTCCGGCGGCGACGTTGGCCACCATGCGCAGATAGAGTTGGTCGGGATGAGTGAAGTCTTGGCCTTCGCCGAAGCCGTCCTTGCCGAAGCCCGGCAGCCCCAGCTTCTCGGCAATCCCTAAGAGCATCGCCTCCAGGGAGAGCGGCATCTCTTGCCCAAAGACTTTGACAGTTTCGGTCAAGGGCGCGATGACCGGCTGGCGGATCGGCTGGACTTTCTGCGCGATGCTGGGATGCGACCCCGCAAACTCCCATCGCTCCAGATACGACAGATCAGGGAAGATATAGTCGGCGTACATGGACGTCTCGCCGATAGTGATGTCGCAGGCAACGATGAGCGGGATCTTCTTGGGGTCGGCGAGGATCTCGATATTCGTATGTCCGGCGGGCAAGGCATAGACCGGCGAGCCCATGTAGATGAACAGGGCTTTGACGGGATAGGGATAGGCGTCGCCCATGGACGGGATCTGCTCTTGATAGATATCGCTGGAGAGCGGATACCACGGGCGCTTGGCTGGGTATTTCCCATCGAAGAGCGTCGTCTCTTCGTACTTGGTCTCATGGCGAATGATGCTCACCCCAAACGCTGTGGTCTTTCCGGGGTTGAGCTTGGCGAGGTTAAATGGCTGGCCCTCCTTCCCACCGGTGTGATCGAATGTCGCAGCTTGGATCATCCCGCCTTTCCAGTCGTTGTTGCCGATGAGCAGGTTGAGAGCGAACCACGCGAAGACATTATAGAAGCCGTTGGTATGCTGCGATACGCCGCGATGGATATCTACAGCGGCTTTCTTACCGTGGCTCGTAAATTCTTTGGCCAGCTCGATGATATCCCGGACGGGGATGTCGCAGATAGCGCTCCACTCTTCGAGCGTCTTGGAAGATGCCGACTCCCATAGGACCTGCAGCCCGCTTTTGACCTTGATCCCTCCCAGCTCGGTGTCGACGAGCAGGTCGCCCTCGACAGGGGTAGCCGTGTCGTAGGGGTCGAACGCGATGGGTTTACCGTCCTTGAGCACGACGAAGCGGTCCTCGTCGGTCAAGCCGATCTCTTTTGCTCGCAGGAACGTCGTGGGTCGGCCATCTTTGATCGTGACCAGCCAGCAGGCATTCGTCCAGGTCGGCTCTTTGTCGGCTGTCGCTGCCGCTTTGTTGGCGTTGCTCAAGTAGCGCGCGTCATAGCGTTTGTTCTCGATGATCCAGCGGATCATCGCTAACGCCAAAGCCGCCTCGGTGCCGGGCTTGATAGGCAGCCATTTCCACGCTTTCGAGGCCGTCTTGCTGAAGCGCGGGTCAACGACGGCGAACTTCAATCGTCCCGACACCAGCCCGCGCGTCAGCCCCGGCGCGCGATTCGTTGGACCATAGTTGCCCTCAAAGGGTGATGCCCCAACGAAGATAATAAATTCAGAATTATTCTGATCAGCTTGCCAATAGAACTTCTTGCCACCCGTCCATTTGCCCCCGATATACTGCTCGCTCATGGCTTTGCTGGCGAAGTAGAGCGAGCCCTGACAGACGGTCGTGTGCCCATGCGCGTTGACCGAACCAAAGCTCTCGACCGTGAAACGCTTAATGAGCTCAGCGCGTCCGCCCTTGAGCCGCCCCCACAAGAACGCAAGCTGATTGTTCTTGGGCCCAAGATCGGGGTGATCGGGGTCGATCAGCGTGTCCAGATAGCTCGCGTACTTCTCTTTGAACGCTGCTACTGCAGAGCGTTTCTCGTCGGTGGTCTTCTTAGCCCAGATCGCCTTGACGTCGTCGGCCATGGCTTTGGCGATCTTGGGGTCACGCAGCGCCCAGATCTCTTTCAAGCCGGGGACGGGCCCTTCGCCAAAGAGATCCCCACCGTTGACGATCTCGCTGATAGCTTGATCGAAGGGGATTGCTACCCATTTGTTCTCGCCGCGCTTGCCTGCGCGCTTGAGCACCTTCACGATCCTATAGGGGTCATAAACAGTTTGAATGCCGGCTTGGCCCTTGGGGCAGAGCCGCCCATCGAGCTTGGCCACTTCCTTGGGCGATGTCTTATACGGCACACTGGGCTGGAGGTTCCATGGGCTATAGGGGTTGCCCTCAAGCTTTGCTGCCAAGCCGTCATAGAGCTTGACTTTCAGCCCACATTGAGTGTTGCACTGCTGACAGACCGTGTAGAGAATATTCTCGGGCTTAGATAGATCATATTGCGCCGACTGTCCAAACAGCTCGATAGGCCAACCAAAGCGAGTGACAAAGAACGCCGTCCCGCCCAGCAACGCCGTCGTCTTCAAGAACCTGCGTCGTGTGATCTGAGTCTTGCTCATAGGCTCCACCTCCTATGGATGCTGGGCCTTGCACAGCACGGGCGTGTCCGTCAGATAATAGACCCTTGGCTGGGTGCCCTTGCTCTCGTGGACCCGCATCACTTTATCGCGATTCTCTTTAAGAAGCTGGGCAATGAGACTAGTGGGGTCGCTGAGATCGCCAAAATACATGGCTTCGCCGATGCAGGTCGTCACACACGCCGGTAATTCGCCGTTCTCTATCCTGTGCAAGCAGAAGTGGCACTTGCGCAGCGTGTTGACTGGAGGGCTTCCGGCTGTGCGCCTCCAGGCCTTGCCATACTCGAAGCTTGGCCGGATCTCGTAGGCTTGGCGAGCAGGTGTGCCGTCAGTGTAGAAGCGTCCGTCATCGAAATAGACAGCGCGCTTGTAGGGGCACGCTCGTTGTGCTGCTTCAAACGCTTCTTTGGTGGCGCGTTCGTAATCTACGGCGACGACCCCATCGGGGCGCTTCTCCATGCTCCCTGGAGCCACGTTATTGGCGGCTTGGACGCAGGGGGCATTGTCGCACTGCTGACAGTTCATGGGCTTGAGAATGCGCTCGACGTTTGGGTATTTGCCCAGCTCGATGTCGAGCACGGTGCGATATGTCACTCCTGGCGGCAGCACGTTCTCAGCGATACAGGCTATGACGCATCCATAGCACGCGATGCACTTGCGGGTGTCTACCGCCATAGCCCAGCTGCGACGAGTGACGGGCTTCTGCAGAGCGCGCTGCAGGTCTTGGTGCATGCGCACGAGGACATTCTCTGTCTCGACAGTCGCTGTCATGTGTTCCTCCTTCGTTGGTGCAAGAACAGCAAGGGCCCCGGCTCTTGCAGCCAGGGCCCTCTCCCACACCCCATCTGGTTGTTACTTATGGCAGCCGAAACAGAAGACCGCTTTCGCATCAGGTGGAGTCTGCACGTGAGTTGGAGACAAACCAAGGTTGTGACACCCAGCACAGAACTCGCCGGCGTTCTCTTGACCGGTGATGCCCTTAACTTGGGGCGTCTCGTGGCAGGGGAGACAGAAGCTGCTGTTGGACTGCTTCTCCCCTACGGGGTGTTTAGCGACCTTCGTCTTGTGCGGCGTGTGGCAGCTGTTGCATTCAGCCGCAGTCCACTCGAAGGCGATGACGTGCTTAGGCCGCGGCCCCGGCCGCTCGACGGTGAAGCCAGGCTTGGTGACGATATGCGTCGTGATGTGACAGGTCTTACAGAAGCCGACTTGCTCGGTCTTGAGCGGGGGCGGGCTCTGGTGACACTCAAAGCACGTGGCTGCCGAGGTGCCTGGAGGCACGGAGATATGCCCCTGGGGCAGCGGTGGCGGCTGTTGGGCCACAGCGAAGACCATCGCACCCACAGCTCCCATGACTACAATGAGCGCCGCGAGAAGACTCCATCGCTTGAGCATACTATGACCTCCTTACTAAGCTATTGAGACATCGCTCGAATCGTTGTGATCAGCACATCGCGGACGAACTTGGGGTTGTGCACGCCGTTGCTCCCGTCGTACTTAACGAGCATATAGTTATGAGCTGCTCGCACGACCGGGTCTGCAGTTGCGAAAACAGGCTTGCCTTGATCGCCTGGGGCGTCTTTGACGCCTCCCATCTGGCTGTAGACCTCGCTGCCGTCAGCCATAGTGAACTGGAACGCCAGCTGGCCATAAATGGTCAGGAAGTCAACATTTTTGATCTGAGTGGCGTCGATGGGCGTGTCAGGTGTGATCTTGCCCGTCTTGGGATCCCATGCGGCCACGACCTTGATCCTGTCGCGCGCAGCAAGCACCTTCTTCTCGATAGCGACCCTCAACTGCCCCAGCAGGTGCTTCGTTGGCTCGGTGACAAACTCGATCTTCAGTGCTGCGCCGTGGCAGCTGGCGCATGACGTCTCTGATGGCTCGAACGTATGCCCTTCCTTGCCCAAGGTCTTATGGCAGGTCACACACGAATCGCCCGTGAACGCGGCATGGGGAGAGACCAGCTCCGCTGTGTCATTGAAGAAGTAGACGTTCTTCCCCATGATGACGTCGGCTTGGGCGGCTTCGTGCGGGCCGGTGTAGCGTTTGGGATCAGAGGAATCCCACTGGATGCGACCGTTGCGCGTGTTGTGGCAGGTCATGCATAGCGCACCCTTGCCCACGCCCACGGCTGCAAAGCCCGATGGCAACAGGGGCGTGCTGTTCTCAATGCGCAGGGCGAATCTTTCCCCATGGCAGACCGTACAGGTGATGGGCTGGACTTTCTCTTGGGTCAAACCAAGCTGGGCCAGATAGGGGACTTCGGCGGGCTTGCCGGTGCTGGGGTCAATAATCAAGCCAGGGTTGCCTGCTATCAGCTGAGGCAACCACGCCAAAAAACCCTGCTCGCTATGACAACGCCCACAATGTCCGGCCAATGGCCCCCTGGACTCAACCGTCGCTTCAGCAAGAGCCGTCTCGCGGTTGGCGTGTTTGCTCTTGAGCCATTCTTCAGCAGGACCTAGCGAAGATGCCACAAGCCCCACAGCTACGACGCTGAGTACCAGTACGCTGACAGAGAAAATCCGAGCTCTCATAAAACCTCCTTTATCTGTAGTGAGATTCTTCCTTGATTCACCTCCTTTTCGGCTCTGCTCTGTCCTTATAGTCTAGCTGGGGTGCACAGCCACTGTCTATGATCTGAGATATTGCTCCGGTTGATCTTGGTCACAGTTGTCACGGCGTCGTCTTATGACAACCGAAGCAGAAGTTAACTTTGACCCCAGCGGGGGCCTTCACGTGCTTCGGATTGAGCCCGATATGGTGACACCCGGCGCAGAACTCTCCAGCTTTCTCCTGTCCGCCTACGGCTTTCTCTGGGTCTGCAGGGTTCAAGTGACACGGCTGACAGAAGGCGCTCAACGGCTGCTGCGCCGTAACCGGGTGCGGCGCGGGTTTCGTCTTATGCGGCTTGGTGTGGCACGATGAGCAATCCGCTGCTGCCCAGTTGAACTCTACAGGGTGCTTGGAGCGATTCCCCACCCGCGTCACGTCGACAAATTCCGTCTCTTCTATGTGAATGTTGATATGACACGTCGCGCAGAACGACGTCTTCTCTGTGGGCAAGGGCGGTGGAGCCTTATGGCACCGGAAGCAGAGTTCGACGGGGGCTCCCGTCTTGATCGAGACGTGCCCCTTGGGAATAGCCGGAGGCTGCTGGGCCAACGCCATCACTATCACAGTCACCCCTAAGGGGACTGCCACAAAGAGCGCAATGGCTATCATACGCTTGAGCATCATGATCACCTCCTTCTTGTGTTAGCCTGCGTAACTATGCAAGCCCGCTAACAGATAATTCACACCCCACCACGTAAACATAGCGACGGCGAAGCCGCCGACCGCCAGCCAAGCCGTTTTCGCGTCGCGCCAGCCCCACCTCACCCGCACGTGCAAGTAGAGCGCATAGAAGAACCAAGTAATGAGCATCCACGTCTCTTTGGGGTCCCAGCCCCAGTAGCGTCCCCACGCATGCTGTGCCCAGATCGCCCCAAAGACCAGCCCGCCTAGCGTGAAGAGCGGAAACCCTAAGGCAATCGCTTTGTAGCCCAGGTTATCGAGCATCTTGAGCGTCTGGAGATTCCCCCCACGCTTCTGTAGCCATAAGAAGAGCGCACCTGCGCCAAACGCCACAGCGAAGAACGCCTCGCCGCCCAGCGTAAAGAAGACGTGCAAGACGAGCCAATAGCTCTGCAGCGCCGGCACCAGCGGACGGACCTCGCTCGACAAAAGCGGCGATGACGCTAACGCGATGAACAGAAACGCCAACCCTGTCGCAAAAGCCCCGACCACTCTGATTTTGTAGCGCCACTCAAAGAGCAGATAGACCAGGGGGATCGCCCAGGAGAAGAACGCTAGCGTCTCATACGTATTGGTCACCGGCAGCATCCAGAAGTCCGACACCCGATGCATCTCGAGAACGCGCAGCACCATCCCGACCGTGCTGATGAGCACGGTGACAAGAGTTGTCCCTGTGGCGACTTTGCCCCAGGTCGTCTGCTTGAGCACCCACGGCTGGGGCGCTGCCACGATGCCCAGCCCAGATTTCTGATCTGTAGGGCTCCCGATAAGATGCAGCAGATAGAAGACAAAGCTCAGAAAGTACCCCACGGCACTCAGATAGAAGAAGAACGCGCTATCCATGCTTGCTAACCTCCTTGAGTAATGTCTTTTCTTTTGAGTCTTCTGTAGGAGCGGATACCTGGGATAGGTCGGCGATGATCTCTTCGAAGTCCGGCTCGAACTCGCGTGGCTCACGCCCTAGTCCTCCGACATACAGAGCGCTCTCTTTCACGGCGGCCCACAGGCGCCTTGGCGGCAGATAGAAGTTCAACGCTAGCCCCAAGACCAGCAGAATAAACCCAGCGTAGATAATGGGAATTCCGGGGTTGCGCGCGATCTGCAGCCCCGTAAACTCCGGGGCTTTCATTCCCACAAGATAGAACCGATAGGGGGTCTCTCTGGCGAAGTCGTGCTGGAATTCGGGGAACTGGGCAAACGTCCACGTTGTGAACTCTCGCCGGTCGCCGTTGTAGACTTCTAAGAACGCTGCGGGGTTGTTGAGGGCTTGCGAGCGATTGGCCGGCCCTTGCTCTGTCACGATAAAATCGGGATAGAACGCGACGACTTTTGCCGTGCGCCCCTCTTCAAGAGGGAACGTCGCGCCGACCTTCGTCGTGATCTCGCTGACCGGCTCAGCTCTTCCCTCCTTCACGCGCTCGATGCGAAACGTCAGCTCGGCCCCGCCCAGCCAGTCGCTGCCAAACGATGCTTGATAGAGAGAGATCCCCTTATACGTCAACGGCTCGTTCACTTCGATGGTCTTGGTGAGCACTTCGCGGCCGCCATCAATGACCGTGAGCGTGGTGTACCAGTCTTTCACTTGACTGGAGCCCTCGTAGTTGACGACTCTTAGGTCGTCCACGCGGACTTGGAAGTTGCCCTGGGGGATCGTGAACGTCTCGCCCTTGTGCGCGATCTGAAAACTCTCAAACCCCAGAAGCCCTCCGACGATGCCCCCGATGAGAATGATGATCAAGCTTCCGTGCAAGATATCGATGCCTAGCCGGCCCCACAGATTCTTATACGCAATGAGCTGCGTGCCTTCGCGGCGCACGCGGTAGCGCCGGCGCTTGAGAGCGTCTTCGAGCTTTTCAAAAAGATGAGGAGCGAGCTTGGCTTGGGTTGGGAGTTGTGCGATCTCGTCGGCGCTGCGGGGCTCGACGGGCTTGCGCACCAGCTCCCACGAGACGCGAAAGCGCTTGGTCGCGCACGCCCCGGTATTGAGAGCTAACAGCACAAGCAAACTCACAAAGTACCACGAGTGATAGAGGCTGTCGAGCTTGAGCGCTTTGATGATATTCGTCCCGGCCTCTCCATAACGAGCTATATAAAAGAGCAGATCTTTGCCTTGGGGGATGATCGTGCCGATGATAGAGAGCAAGACGATCACGACGATGAGCACGATGGCAAGCTTAATCGACGTGAGCTGCTCCCACAACAGCGCCCCGAAGCTGGGTCGTTCAGGATGGCCCAAGATCGCGCGAATTTGACGAGCAGCTTCTTCGCCGCCCTGGACGCAGGAGTGTGGGGGGGCCTCCCCGCGCACAATCGCCAGAGCATTTTCAGCGCACGTGCGATAGCCGCAGCGCCCACAGTTGAGCCCGCCTAAGACCTTGACGACCTCCGCGACCTTGCCCCGCAGTGCACCGTCAACCGCGAGCTCTGTGGCGCGGGGCGGTGGAGCTGGAACCGCTTGTGTCAAAGCAGCCCCACACGCCTTACAAAATCTGCTATCGGGCGTGTTCGCCGTGGCACAGCGACTACAGAGCACTTGGAGTGCTACGCCGCAGTGCTTGCAAAAGCGACTATCAGGGGTATTGACTGTTCCGCACGCCGCACAGGTCATAGAGAATCACTCACTTTCTTTGAGAAGCCCCAACCGCGCAAAGCCCTTGGAGATACTTTCTGCTGTGATCGGCCCAATCCACGCCCCACGAATGTAGCCCTCAGGGTCGATGAAGAAGCTCTCGGGGATGCCCGTCAGCCCATAGAGAACAAACGTTGTGCCGCGAGGGTCAAGTAAGTTGAGATAGCTGACGCCAAACTGAGCCAAAAAACCTCTCACAGTGTTCGCGTCTTCGCCCCAATTGACGCCCACGAGCGCGATCTTCTCCCCGTAGCGTTCATGGAATTCTTGGAGTTCGGGGATCTCTTGGCGGCAGGGGGGGCACCACGTCGCCCAGAGATTGAGTAAGACGGGTTTGCCCCGCAGGTCGCTCAGGCTCACCCTCCGGCCGGTGAGGTCTTCCAACGAGAAATCCGGGGCGAGATGCCCTAAGCTCGCGGCGGTCTCTGCGATGAGGGCCTTGGGGTCGTCCACGAAGAGCCCTCGACCCTCAGTGAGCGTGAGTTTGCTCAGATCGCTGCGGCCGGTGAAGAACGCATAGCTAATAACCCCCAGCACAATGGCCCCCGCTGCGATCAAGACCGCGACGACCAGCCGTGCCACCATTGTCTGCCTCCTTCGTTACGGCTCAGTTTGAGTATAGGCGCGCTTTCCCTGCCCATGCTATGAGCGCTCTCATAAAGAGAGATGATTTTCGTCATAAACGAACCAAGAGGGCTTGGCCGTGAAGCCGGCCAAGCCCCCTGCCAATGCCGTCCGTATGAGCTTTAGCGGGCTTGCTTGAGCTTCTCGATCTGCTCCTTGGTCAAGGGGTCAGCGTAGAGCATCTGCATCAGGTCTGCACCGGACTTGAGGAAGACCCACTTGGTCGGATCGGTCTCCGGCTTGGTGATGTCTCCTGTGTAGTCGACGAAGTCGAACAAGAGCGCCGTCTTCCAATCGGGTGGCACGGGGATGACGCCCGTGGTGAAGACGAGCTTGCTGCCGTCCCACTTGGAGACCGTGATCTTGCCGGTCTTGGCGTACTCTTGGATGATGGCGTTGTTGTGGCACTCTGCGCAGCCGCGCCCCTTCTTCGAGATGGTGTGTCCGCGGAACGGCGCGATGGCCACGAAGGACTTGCCGCCGTGAACGAGCGGCTGGATCGTGGCGGAGTAGACCTTGCCCGTCCCTTGGCGGTTGAGCAGGAATGTGAAGTCCTTCACAGGCCCGTAGAAGCGCTTGGTTCCTGGGACAGCTACAGCGCTGTCGAGGTGACAGTTGTAGCAGGCGACGACCGACTGCGAGTGGCAGCTGGCGCAGTCGACTGTCTTGGCGTGTATCGCGTGGGAGACGGTGGTCGCAATGGTCGTGTGGCACTTATCACAAGAGGCATCCATGGCGCCCGGCTCTAGCCACGACTTATACACCTTGCCGTCGCCGTGCATCTCTCGGCTGGTATGACAGCTCGAGCACTCCAGATTCTTCTCGCGGTGGACGTCGGAGTAGAGCTTCATCTCCAGCCCCTGGCGCGCGTGGCACTTGAGACACGTCTCTTGCTTGACTTTGTCACCGGGCTGCGCGTGACAGTCTCGGCACCCGGGCTGATACGTAGCGGGATCGACCTTGGAGCCGTCAGCGTAGGTGCCAGGGTGACAGCCGAGGCATCCCAGCTTCTCGATAGGAACGTTCGTGAGCGTCTCAAAACCGCCGTTCTCCTTCCCGTACCAGGTGCGCTTGCCCTCGCGGGTGGCGTGCAGGCTTGTGGGGAAGGTCTGAGCTGGGTCCTGCTGAGCCGTTGCCCACGGATGCGCCTGTGCTAAAGCCGTCTCAAAGTGGTGCATCGGCACGGGACTCCCAACAAAAGAGATGCTCAGAGCGCCAAGCCCCGCGAGCACGCCGACCAACAGTACGGCAACGCCCCAGAGCTTCTTCATCGAGATTCACCTCCTTTCTTTTCTTTCTCTTTTTCTCTTTTATTGTTGGCTTGTGCCAACTTTCCAAGTTGTGTCAGACGCTCCCGCAACACTCGGCGCACGAGATCGCACGCTTCAGCGATCTGCGGGATCGAGAGATAATAATATTTATATCGTCCATGATGGCGTACCTCGACCAGTCTGGCCTCCAGCAATACGCGCAAGTGCTGGGAGAGATTGGCATACGGAAGCTTGAGTTCTTGAACAAGCTCCCCGACGCTGCGTTCGCCCGTGCGCAGGGCATAGATAATCCGCAGGCGCTTGGGGTGCGCAAGCACCTTGCACATGTGGGCCTGCAGCACTGTAAGTTCATCTTCCATTCCATCATTCCCGATATTTTCTAGTTTTTGAAAATATGCAAATATTATTGTAATAAAGAGAAGAAGCGTGTCTAGGATATAGGGAAGTGCAAAATCCGCGCTTTTCGAGCAAAAGGTGCGCTATGGGCCGGAGGGAAATATGACGAAGATCAGAGCCCTTGCTCTGAAGGGCAGGGTGAGGGCCTTATGGGCTCACCGGCGCAGCTCTTTCTCCCACGTCTTGATCTCCGTGAGCGAGGCCTTCATCTCCGCCCAGCCATACCAGAAGGTGTAGTCTGGGTTGGTATGGAACGCCCCTTGGAACGTGCGCATTCTATACTCTAAGAACATCTTGAAGAGCGCTTGCTCGATAGGGTGGCTGACTTCATAGAATGCCAACAGATCGGGATAGTTGTACGCAAAGTGCTCTGGCTTCTTCAAAAGCCCATCTTCGTAGAGCTTGGCCACGATGCGGATGCCCTCGGCCAAGAGACGATCTGCTTCTCGGATGATTCTATCGCCCTTCTCTAGCTCAGCCTGAGCGAAGACCTTGGCGTGGCACTGTGAGCAGATGGAGAGCATCTTGTCGCGCTCGGCCTGCCAGGCTTCTTGGGTCAAGCGCACAACGTCGGCAGCTTTGACCACGTCGAGTCGCGCCGTGGGATTGCCCTCTGGATCGAGAACGCCCAGGGCTTTCAAGATCGTCACACGGTCTTCGGCCCATTCTTTGTCGTCGGGCAAGGGGAGCCGCACAGCTAAGAACCCCCACGCGGCGCGCACCTCATGGTTGCCATCAGGCATGTGACACGTCTGGCAGCTTGGCGCAGCGGCGTCTTGGGGGAGCACGCCCTGGCGCTTCAGAGCGAATCGTACCCCATGCTTGGAGGTGCTCCACATCTCCCAATGGGGATGATCGAAGCCCATATGACAAGTAGCGCAGGCTTCGGGCTGGCGAGCTTCTTCCACGGAGAACGAGTGGCGCGTATGGCACGAATCGCACGATGCCAGCCCGTGAATCTCACCGGCGGATCGCATCGCTTGAATCTCTTCTTCGGTCTTGAGGCCGATCTTATGGCACCCGCCACAGCCCTTCTTGCCCTCCATCAGCTCCATAGGCTGCATGTGGGTTGTGGGCATGGCGTTCATCGCGGCCCATGCGAACGCGTGCTTGCCCGCTTGAAATTGCTCGACGCGATCTGGGTGGCATCCCCCACACGTCTCTGGCGTGGGGATCTGGGCTTTGGCCACATCTGTAGCGCTTGTGTGCTCCCCACCATGACACGCCTCACAGCGAATACCTATGGCGTACTTCTTACTCTGCTGAAAATCTCTCACGAGTTGCGGCGTCACGTCCTTATGACAGTCTATACACAGATCGGTCGTCTCAGAGGAGGGGTGTTCCGGCTGAAGGATCCCCCATCCCGTCCAGAGCGCAAAGGCTCCCACAAGCACCATCCCTACCCCGATCACCCATAGTACATCTTTTCTGCGCATAGAGTCTGCCTCCTTCTCCTTTGGTATTGCTTAAAAGAGCTTCTCGCTCAGACATGTTGTCTGCGGCTCCGCTCGCTCTCGCAGGCGTTCAGGCTCTGTGATGACGATCTTGTGATCGCTGAGCGCGATCAAGCCTTGCTCTCGTAACTTGCTCAATTCGTGAATGACTGTATCTAAGTGGACCCCCACCAGTTCAGCCAGCTCTTGACGGCTCAGCGGCATCTCGAGAGAGATGCCCTCTTTCGTGCGTTTCCCAAAGCGATCCGTAAGAATGAGCAGCAGCCGTATGAGATTCTGCTCCACAGGCTCATAGGCCAGTTCGACCAGCTTGCACTCGAAGACTCGTAGTTGTTTTGTCAGATACTCACACAACCGATGGGCCACAGAGGGATAGCGTTTGAGGAGGTCCATAAAAGCGCTACGCTCGATGAACATGACCTCCGTTTCCGTGAGCGCACGGGCATAGCCGGGACATGGACAGACTTCGGGCTGAAAGAGCATCTCTTCCCCAAAGCAATCCCCTGGCCCTAAGAGCTTCAGGATGCGTCGTCGGCCACGCTGCCCTGAGCGCTTCCCGTACTGCACTAGCCCGCTGATCACTATATAAAACCCTGCTGAGGGACCTCCCTCTTGAAAGATGAGATCCCCCTTCCCGTAGGTGATCTTCCGCATGTGTTTTCGCAGCTCTCCAAGCGCTCGCTCGCTCAGGTGCTCAAACAGCATGCATCGGTGTATCTGATCTGTGAGAGCAGCCATGCTCACTTCACCTTACGTTAATTCAGTATAGCGGCCTGCATCAGATCGGGCTATGATGGAGAGCGGCATTGAAGCTGCGCTTCGTCATCTTTTTGCTCTTCTTGGTTGATAGATATCATATTCAAAAATGCCATGTATCATAGCTTGTACCGCGAGAAACCGACTAGAATAGAGCGCTATGAACGAAAAGGAAGCTCAAGGCGGCTACGAGCGCAGGACTTTCTTGAGCAACCTCCTTGGAGGTGCGCTCACTGTGGGCGTTGTCGGTGTAATAGGGGCTATCCTAGCGTATCTCTTCCCCGCGGAGAGGAGGGTTTTTAATCCTGCGCGGCGGCGGATGCGTGTCGCTCGCCTCGATGAAATCCCCATCGGTAAAGGGAAGCAAGTGCTCTTCGACGGGGAGCCCGTCTGGGTCTTGCATCTGAAGGGGGGCTGGATGGCCCTCTCAGCGATCTGCACTCATCAGGGTTGCATTGTCCAGTGGGACGAGAAGCGCCTGACGCTGAGCTGCCCCTGTCATGCAGGGCTGTTTGACGCCAACGGGAACGTCTTAGCTGGCCCGCCGCGTCGTCCGTTGAAACGCCTGCGCGTCTCCACTGTGCAAGGCGAAATCTTTATCGGCCCGGGGGAGGGATGATGAGCGCGTTCGCTCGCGTGAGAGAACTTCTTCGTGCGGAGCTACGCCAGCCCGCCCCTCAGCAGCTCAACACTTGGCATATCCTTGGTGGGCTGACCCTCTGGTTGCTCTTCCTTGAAATCACGACGGGGATATTGCTGATGGTCTACTATCGCCCCTCGGTCGACGAAGCCTATGAGAGCGTTCTGTATATTATGAATGACGTGCAGTTAGGCTGGCTGGTTCACGAGATCCATCGCTGGGGAGCGCAGCTCTTTATACTCTTAGTTTTGGTCCATCTCGTAAGAGTCTACTTTCACGAAGCGTATCGAGAGCGCGAGCTGAACTGGGTCGTCGGGGTCTTGCTTCTGTTAGTGGTGGGGGCGTTCGCGTTCACGGGGACGCTGCTGGTCTGGGATCAAAAGGCGTTCTGGAGCACCGATGCTGTGCGGCGTGTCATCGCGGGCGTGCCGCTTGTGGGAAGAGCGATTCTATACTTCTTGTGGGGCGGCACGGAACTGGGCGCTGGAGCGCTCCTGCGATTCTATGTCTTCCATGTGGGGCTGCTGCCTTGGGTGGCTATCGGCTTGGTGATGGCTCATCTGTATTTAGTGAGCCGTCAAGGGCTTTTCCACAGAACACAGCTCACACGTTCACCCCAGACATATGCTGATGTCATATTGAGCGGCTTGATCTGGGTGGTGCTGAGCTTTGGGATCGTGCTCACGCTCGCTGTGATCTTTCCTAGGGAGTTGAGTGATCGGGCCGATCCGCTCACGTATGAGAGCGTCAAGCCCCCGTGGTACTTTCTGCCTGCCTATGGGCTGTTAAGGCTCATCCCTAAGGCTGCTGGGGTCGCTGGAGCCGCCTTGGGGGTACTGGGGCTCTTAGCCGCGCCGTGGCTGGGGCGCAACAGTTGGGTCGCCTGGGGGTTGGGAATGCTCGGCATAGCTGCTGTCGCTTTGTTGGCCGCTTATGGGTGGCGCTGGTGACTATGGTGTCGCGTCTCTTCATAGGGGCAATGCTTGCGCTCGCCCTTGGGGGGCAAGCGCACGCAGCTCAAGAGCAGAATTCGTGTTTGGTCTGTCACAGCGAGATCAAGGTAGATTATCTGGAGAGCGTGCATGCGGCGTTCGCTGTGACGTGTGTTGAATGCCACGGCGGCGACTCTACCGTGCTTGACCCGCGGGCAGCTCATGCGCTCGAGGCGTTCTTTCGTGGCACGCCCCAGCGCGCGGAGATCCCAGAACTCTGCGCGTCGTGCCACAGCGATCCCATCAAGATGAAGCCCTACGGGCTGCGCACCGATCAGTACGCCGAATATCAGACGTCGCAGCACGGCAAACTCCTTGCCCAAGGGAATACCACCGTTGCTGTTTGCTCGGACTGTCACACAGCTCATAGAGTTCTTCCGGCGTGGGAGCCGCGCAGCCCAGTGCACCCTGAAAATATCCCCGGCACGTGCGCGCAGTGTCACCCTCAGCGTGATCGCAGCGTACATAGCCAGGCCATCGAAGCAGGGAATATCAAGGCGCCCACATGCGCCACGTGCCACGGCGCGCACGGCACCGCGCCCCCGGGTGTCGAAAACGTCTCCAAGGTCTGCGGGATGTGTCATATCACCGAGCGGTCGTACTTCGACGCCGGCCCCCACAAAAAGCCCATGGACGAATTGAGGATCTCCGAATGCACCAGCTGCCACGGCAGCCACACCATCGAGCCGGCCGATCGCAAGCTCTTCGATACAACATGCACGAATTGTCATCGTGCAAACTCCAAAGAACAGCTCGTGGGCCAGAAGATCAAGACGCTCCTTCTTACGGCTGAAGAATCTCTCAAGGAGGCGACATATCTTCTTGAACAAGCCCAGCAGAAAGCCGTCGATGTCTCAGCGTATCGCTCTAGAGTGATAGAAGCCCGCTCGTACTTTCTGCAAGCGTTGCCGGTGCAGCATTCTTTAGATATAGCGCACATTGAGGAGCTGACGCGCCGCGCCAAGTCCATCGCCGACGACGTGCGCGGCGGCCTCCATAGCCTGCAGGGGGTCTTCACCATTCGGCTTTTGGGACTGACGCTCGTGTGGGTCTTCTTGCTCTTGCTGATCATCGTGATCTCCCTTGTGTTGCGGGAGCGGCGGGGTGAGCGCCTATGAGATGGAAGACGTGGGGATTGAGATCGCTGCAGGTCGCGCTGATCTTCGTGCCGGTGGGGATCGCAGCGGCGTTTGTAGGGATGCAGACGAGCTCTCAGCCCGCGTTCTGCGGGACGT
This sequence comes from Candidatus Bipolaricaulota bacterium, assembly GCA_041641035.1. Classification (GTDB taxonomy): domain Bacteria; phylum Bipolaricaulota; class Bipolaricaulia; order RBG-16-55-9; family DRXL01; genus JANXCC01. The sequence continues at coordinate 10,899 of JBEPZC010000001.1, read as the reverse complement.
GTCACATTATGAAACCCTACTATGAGTCGTGGAAGACCTCGACCCATAATGACGTCCCCTGCGTCGAATGTCATATCCCGCCGGGGATCACCGCAGAGCTTCAGAAGAAATACGAAGCCCTCTCCATGGTCGTGAAATACTTTACGGGCACCTATGGGACTAATCCTTGGGCTGAGATCTCCGACGAGGCGTGCTTGCGCCCCGGCTGCCACGAGCAACGCCTATTAGTTGGGCGCGAGGTCTTCCAAAACGTGCTCTTCGACCATCGGCCCCATCTGTTAGAGATGCGCCGCGAGAAGAAGCTGCGCTGCACAAGCTGTCACTCCCAAATCGTTCAAGGGCAGCACATCGCTGTGACCGAGAGCACCTGCTTTCTCTGTCACTTCAAAGACACGAGACTGAACGAGGGCACGGCCCGCTGCACGATCTGTCACGAAGTCCCAGAAAAGCTTATCACTACAGCGGGGCTCTCGTTCGATCACGCGGAGGTGAAGCGCTTGGGGATGGAGTGCACGCTCTGCCATAATAACGTCGTCAAAGGCGACGGTGACGTCCCCCAAGAGCGCTGCTTTACGTGCCATAACGACCCTGCCCGTCTAGCGCGGATCAGCGACGTCGAGCTGCTGCACCGCATGCACGTCACCGAGCACAAAGTCGACTGTCTCAATTGTCATTTGGAGATCCAGCACAAGATTCCCAAGGAGCTGGAAGTGATCGCGACGTCGTGCGAGACGTGTCATGTTGGGGGCGGACACTCCCCCCAGCGCGATCTCTATGTAGGGATCGGGGGCAAGGGGGTCGCGCCTCAGTCCGCCGCGATGTATCTTGCGGGGGTGCGGTGCGAAAGCTGTCATATCGTCTCCCATGAGGGGCGTCGGCTCGCCTCCGACGTGAGCTGCATGTCTTGTCATGGCGCGCAGTTTTTCAGAATATATCAAGATTGGCAGACGACCCTCTCCCACCGGCTCCAGAAGACCAAAGAACTGCTCGCTCACGTGAAGCCCATCCTCGCTGCGTTCGAGGGTGCGGTCCCACAGTCTGCACAGCAGCGCGTGCAGCGCGCTGAAGAGAACATTCTCTTTGTGGAGAAGGCTCACGCGGTGCACAACCCCGGCTACGCCTCCGCACTGCTGTGGAAAGCCTACGAAGATCTCCAACAAGCCCTCACAGAAGTTGGCTTGGAAGATCCCCTGACGGCCCCGTGGGTGCAAGCTCCTTATCAGACCAAATGCACCGCGTGCCATCTGAGCGCAGTGACGATCTCTTCTGAGACATCGGATGGCACATTCCGGCACGAACCCCACGTGGTGCGTCGCGGCTTAGAATGCACCCAGTGCCATCAAGAAGCAAGCTATCGCGAGCCTCAGCACGGTGTGCAAAAGCTCTCTTGTGCCACATGTCATCCTACCGCCGAGCGCATGGCTCAGCTCACATCACAAGACTGTTTCCAATGCCATCAAGCGCAGATCCCCTCTCGCTCCAAGCTCGTGAGATTCCCTCATGAACAGCATATCTCTCTGGGCGTAAACTGCGCGATCTGTCATGAGAACGTCACCCAGGAGAGTCACTTAGACTTCTTACGTTCCGGGCGAGGCGTTCCCCAGATGGGCCATGAATTCTGCGCTCAGTGTCACGCCAGCGACGTGCCCCCCCAAAGGGGAGATTGCCTCAAGTGCCATACGGATTTTTAAGATGACGTATCTCATCTTTTCCCCCGATCTGTATCATAGCACAAGTTGCGCCGTTCGGCTACAACTGAATTGGGGAGTTTATGCGCTCGATCACGTTCGTTGGGATACTGCTCGTGCTGGCTTCTGCACCAGCTGTCGCGCGACAGCCCACAGAGTGTTGGGATTGTCACACCGAGACTTTCGATCGCGCAGCGTTCGAAGGCTCTGTGCACCGAGATCTCGCGTGCACCGTCTGTCATAGCGACGTCCAGGGCATCCCTCATGAGCAGCGGCCCAGCCGGCTGACGGCTCAGGCGTGCGCGGGCTGTCATCTTGACCAAGTTCAGCAATATCAAAGGAGCGTGCACGGTCAAGCCCGCGCTCAAGGGATCGGAGAGGCCGCCCGCTGCACCGATTGCCATTCGGCTCACGCGATCTTCTCGAAAGCCGACCCACGCTCCCAGGTCTTCGTGCGCAATCTCCCGCAGACCTGCGGACGCTGCCATGAGAACTCCGGGCTCTCCGAGCGTTTCGGCATTGCTACCCGTCGCTATTCAACGTACTGGGGGAGCTATCATGGTCTCTCCGTCAAATACGGCAATCTCATTGCAGCCAATTGCTCCAGTTGCCACGGGAGCCATCTGATCTTAGCCGCATCCGATCCCCATTCGTCGATCCATCCCAACAATCTCGTGCAGACGTGCGGGCAATGCCATCCCCACGTGAGCGCGAATCTGCTCAAGGGCAAGGTCCACGTCGAAGCCAAGTTGAGCGTCTCACCTGGGGTATACATTGTGCGGATTTTTTATATCGCTTTTCTGGGAGTGTTTACCGCTCTGTTCGTGCTCCATGTCAGTCTCGACATCATTCGATGGTTAAGGAGGCGTCATGCCCAGTGAACACATCAGAGGACTCAGTGAAGAGCGCACCATCGAGAGAATCAATATTCAGGTGCGAGTGCAGCACTTTGCGCTTATGGTGAGCGTCACGCTCTTGATTTTGACGGGCTTGGCACTGCTCTATCGGGACAGCACCTTTGGGCGCTTGCTTATAGCGCTCACAGGAGGCTTTGAGGCCCGCGGCACGCTCCATCGCATCGCTGCGGGAGTGCTCATAGCTACGGTGCTCTATCACATTCTGTACATTCTGTTCTCGCGCACCGGCCACGAAGAATTCATGCAGATGCTCTTCAAAACCCAAGACTTCAAAGATTACGGTGCCGCGTTGCTCTATGATCTGGGATTGCGCCCTGAAAAACCTCAGCTGGATCGCTACAGCTACCGTGAGAAATTTCAGTATTGGGCCTTTGCGCTCTTCGTCGTGATTATGATCGCCAGCGGGTTCGTTCTCTGGTGTCACGATTGGTTCTTTGTGGTATTGCCCAAGTGGGCCTTTGACGTGGCTCTCGCTGTCCACAGTGGCACAGGGACGCTTATTCTCATCGTGCTGACGCTGTGGCATCTGTATTTAGTGCATTTGAGTCCAGGGCGGTTCCCTATAGATTGGAGCTTCTGGGATGGCAAGATCTCAGCGAAGCACCTGCAAGAAGAGCACCCGCTGGAGTACCAGCGTCTCAAAGAGAAGGGCTTGCTATGAAGAGATTCATCGTGCTCTTTGTCATTAGTTGGAGTCTGCTCGTAGCCGGCTGGCCCGGCTACGGCCAGCGCGACCCCAACGCTCGGTGCCTATTAGAATGTCACGGCAATCCCACCTTCAAGGTCGAAGTCACCCCCAGACAGTTTAAATCTCTCTTCGTCGACTACGAGCAGCTCAAAGCGTCGGTGCACACAGAGAAACTCTGTATAGACTGTCACACCGACGTGACGGTCATCCCCCATCAGAGAAGACCCCAACAGATTCACTGTCTGAACTGTCACTATCAGGGGAACGTCGTGGGGGCGCCGGTGAGTGAGCGTCCAGAGAAATACAAAGAGAGCGTGCACGGCCGGGCCTTCGAGCGCGGCGACCCTAACGCCCCCGACTGCAAGAGCTGCCACACCGTGCACTCCGTCCGCGCTCACACCGATCCGCTCTCCCCTGTCTATCGCACGAATATCCCCAAGACCTGCGGGAGCTGCCACATCGAGATCTATACAGAATACTTAGAGAGCGTGCACGGGCAGGCCCTGCGCCAGGGTGTCGTAGAGTCTGCTGTCTGCTCAGATTGCCATCGTGAGCACGATCTCTTCCCGCCCGATGATCCACGCTCGTCGCTCCACCCGCAAAATGTCGCGAACACCTGCGCACGCTGCCATACCGACGTCAAGATCATGGAGCGTCGCGGCGTCCCCGTCAAACAGGTCGAGGCGTTCAAGAAGAGCTTTCACGGTATTGCTGTCGAGTTCGGGATTCTCAGGAGCGCCAACTGTGTGAGCTGTCATGAGTATCATAAGATTCTGTCGAGTCGAGATCCGCGCTCCCCGATCCACCCGCTCAACCTCGCACAAACCTGTGGGCAATGCCACCCCAATGCTTCGCATAACGTCGCCCGCGGGAGATTTCACATCATCCCCAGTGACCCTGATGCAGGGATCGTCTTCTGGGTCTATGAGTTCTACCGTTGGCTGACGATCGTAATGACAGCAGGCTTTATCTTCTATATCGTATTGGACCTCTACGGACGATGGCGCCACGCCCGGAGGAGTTCTCATGGCTGACTTTGCAAACGAAGAGCGACTCGTACGAGAGTTACAACGCGAGCTCGAACATGAGCTAGCTCGCCCGCTCGATGACGCTGAGCTGCAACGCATCAAGGAGTTGGTTCGGGCGCAGCTGAAAGCAGAACTGCAGGCAAAGCAACGTCGCGTCGCACAAGAGAAAGAAGAAGAAGAGTACTTCGTGCGGTTCAGTCTGAACGTCTGTCTGCAGCATCTGGTGCTGGCTATTGGAGTGATCCTGCTGACGATCACGGGGCTGCCCATCAAGTTTCACGATTCGGCCTGGGCGGAGTTCCTCTTCCGCACGATCTGGAGCTTGGAGGTCAATCGTATCATCCATCGGGTGGGAGCGTCGCTGTTGATGCTCGTCACTGTGTGGCATATCGGATGGCTGCTGACGCGCGAGGGCCGTCGCGAACTGCGCGAGCTGCTCCCCAGAGTGAAAGATCTGTGGGACTTTATCGCCAATGTGAAGTTTATGCTCGGGCTGTCGTCAGAGCGTCCCAAGTTCGGGCGCTACAGCTACAGCGAGAAATTCGAGTATTGGGCGCTAGTGTGGGGCACAGCGGTCATGGTGCTCTCCGGGCTGATGCTCTGGTTTCATAGAATAGCATTAGCGTATTTCCCCAAGTATATCTTTGACGTCGCTCTGCAGGCTCATTCGGGCGAGGCGTTGCTGGCAATCCTCGCGCTCATCACCTGGCACATGTATCACGCCCATCTCAACCCTGAGGTCTTCCCCATCAATATGACGATCTTCACGGGGAAGATCTCGAAGAAGCGCATGATGGAGGAGCATCCTCTGGAGTACGAACAGATCATGCAAGAGCGCGCGAAGGCTGAACGCGTATGAGACGTCGGTGGCTTGTGCTCGCACTCATAGCAGTGGGGATACTGATCTGGCTGGCGTGGGCTGGGGCGCGCGCGACCGATCAGCCCAATTTCTGCGCGTCGTGTCACTTCATGAAGCCGTTCTATGACAACTGGGCCAGCTCCAGCCACGCCAGAGTGAACTGCATCGAGTGTCACTATGAGCACGGTCTTTCTGGGTATATCGCGGGGAAGATCAGATTATTAGGCGAGATGCTGCGCTACTGGGTCGGCGCGTACAATATGCAGCCGCACTCCCGCGTCAGCGACCGCAACTGTCTAAGCTGCCACGACGAGAAGGCTCTAGAGGGAGTCACGCTCTATCGCAAGAAGATCCCATTCAGCCACACCACACACTATGGGGTCTCTGCTCGTGGTATCGAGCTGACCTGCACGACGTGCCACTCCCAACTCGTCCAGGGAGACCATCTGGCTGTGGACGAGGGCGCCTGCAAGATCTGTCACTTCACTGGTGTTGTGCGCGGGCAAGCTGTAGGGGACTGCTATAGCTGTCATGGGCCACCGAAGGATCAGATTCTCATCCGCGGGGTCGTCTTCAATCACTCAGAATACCTGAAAAGCGGTGTTGAGTGCTTGACATGCCATGTGCACGTCACCCGTGGCCGGGGCAACGTGCTCCGCGAGAAGTGCTTCTCGTGTCACGTCGAGCGCTTTGAAGAGTACGGCAAGACCGAGCTTCTCCATCGGACCCATGTCACTGAGCAGCATCTCAAGTGTACTGATTGTCACGCACAGTTAGAGCATGGCAGGTTCGAGCTGGCCCAGGCGCTCTCGCCCGATTGCGCCAGCTGCCATGGGGGACACCACTCCATCCAAGAGCAGATCTATATGGGCACAGGAGGGGTGGGAGTGGAGCCCATGCCCGATCCCATGTTCTTATCGGGCGTGATCTGTATAGGGTGTCATCAGAGTCGCACGCCGATCGCAACGAGAGCGCAGCCTCAGGCGTGTGTGACCTGTCATGGCCCCGGATACGATCGTCTGATGCGCCAGTGGCAACAGTTCGTCTCGCAGAAGCTCGCCGAGCTGCGCCAGCAGCTCGCTCAGCTCGAACACCAGCTCAGCCACACCCCAGAATATGAACAAGCCAAGAAGAACATCGAGCTGATTGAAGGAGATCGCAGCTTCGGCGTGCACAACATTCACTATGTGAGCGCCCTGCTGCGCCGCAGCGCTGAGGACATCGCTCGTGTGCGAGCGCTGCACGTGCAGGGCGAGTACATGGCTGAGAAGCCGTTGCACACTGGGGAACCGTTCGGGTGCAATCGTTGTCATGTCGGCGTGGAAGCTCTCGCGTTTGTGCAAGCCCCGGCGTCTCATAGGGTCCATCTCAAGAATGCCGACTGCGATGCGTGCCATGCTGTGCAGCCCGCAGAGCACGGCCAAACGCTCGCTGCAGCGCGAGACTGCACACAATGCCACCCTCCTGCTGAGCGCATGGCCCAGCTAGAATCTCAGGACTGCTTACAGTGTCACGAAGCAGCACTCCCAAAGCGCTCTGAAAGAGCAGCCCAGTTCCCTCATGAGACCCATATCGCTCTGTGGGTGCGCTGTGAAGCATGTCATGAGGGAGTCACTCAGATGGGGCACTTAGAGTTCTTAAATCAAGAGATGCCCAAGCCTGGACACGACTTCTGCTCCACGTGTCACCTTACTGACAGAGCAAACATGTGCTCCCAATGTCATACCAGATTCTGAGTTGCAGCCCGCACTAGCGTGAAGTAGACTGAGGCCAAATGCGTCGCGCATTGAGCGTCTTCATGCTCATTATTATGGGGGCGCTGGGGTTCTCCCAGCAGGTCCCAATAGTGCTTGAGCGTTTGGAGATCTCGCTTTGGCCGGAGTACGACGATCCCAGACTGCTCGTGATCTATCGGGGCGAGCTTGCTGAAGACCCACAAAGTCCTCTTGCGTTCACCATTCCCAGCACAGCGCAGATCCACGCCGTCGCTCATGTTGGCCCTGCTGGAACCCTGCTTGCCGACGACTGGCAGCTTCTCCCCGGTGAAGCGGGGCAGCTTGTGCTCTTCACCCCTGGAAGCCGACGCTTTCAGCTGGAGTACTACGATGATGTGCTTGGGACTTCTGAAGAGAAGTCGTTCGTCTTTCGCTTTCGGTCGGATCGCTACGAGATCAAAAACTTGGAGATCGAAGTGCAACAGCCGTTGCGGGCGACAGGATTGCAAACAAGCCCCGCGCTCGACCCCCAAGGGATTGACACCCGCGGCTTCCGCTACTTCGGTAAAAGGATCGGCGCTGTTTCCCCAGGGACTCTCATCGAGCAGCGCGTCAGCTACAGAAAGACCGACACCCTGCCGTCGCTGCGCCCTCACTCACCGATCTCGATCTTGTGGGCAGCGCTTGGGGCGGGGCTTGCTGTCGTAGTCCTTGGCGTCATCAGCTTCATATGGTTTTGGCGAAGACGACGGGTCTCTCCAGAGGCCGTGCCGCAACGTCCGGCGCAATGGTGCGCACGCTGCGGCTATCGTTTCCGTGCCGATGAGCGATTCTGCCCGCAGTGCGGCCAGCGGCGCGCCCCGTGATCTCCGTCACATTCCCCTTTGATCGAACTCATCTTGCAAGATGAGCGTGCTCATAACATGGAGATGCTGCGATCAGTAAGCTATGGGGTGTATGACGCGCAAGTTGCAGAGCCTCTTAGACAAGCTGGAACCTGAGGCACGCGAGGTCGTGCTCGCCAGCGCCCAGGAGCTTCTCTTTCCCCCAGACGCTCAGATATATGCCCAAGGGGATCTCGTCGATGGTCTCTATATCGTCTTGGATGGTGCCGTAAAGGAGTTTTGGCAGAGCGAAGGATGCGTGCAGTTTGTCCGGTTGGTCGGACCTGGCGAGATCCTTGGGATGGGCGAGCTCTTCAGCAATGCCGTGCACACGTGCTCTGCCGTGACGCTCCGGCAGACCTCTCTTGCGTGGTTTGCGCACCCCGAGATCCACAAGGTTTTCATGCGATATCCGAGTTTGTTGCTCTGGATCATGGAGGACCTGGTGCGCCAGCTGGGGGAGGTGCGTGCGGCGCTGGTCAAGACAGTCTATGTTGAGAGTGCGGCGCGGCTCACCCGCAAGTTGGTCGAGGTGGCAGAGCGCTTTGGCAAGCGCGCTTCACAGGGTGTAGTGATTGACTTGAAGCTCTCGCGGGACGAGTGGGCGGCCTTGGTGGGTATGGCCCCGGAGACCGTCAGTCGGGTATTGCACGACCTTGAGCGTCAGGGCTGGATCTCCCTGGAGGGCCGCAGGATTCTCCTCATCAATGAAGAGAAGCTCTGCTCTCAGTAAGACTTTACCCCCCGAGTTGTGATCTATCTCATAGAGTTGCGTGACAGCCGACAAATGACTACAATAGAAGTGTTATGGCTCATGTGGCGAGTGGGGCCAAGCATCGGAAGAGTCCTCCACTGTGTGGCGTCGGGGGCTGCACAGGGTGTTCGTGGATTTTTTCTGGGCTTACCAGGGAAGGGCAGCAGGAGCTTCAGCGACTGACGCGCTCGGTCGAGTATGAGGCCGATGAGGCGATCTTCCATGAGGGGGCGCCGGCGTTCGGGTTTTTTATTCTCTGCAGTGGGAAGGCGAAGCTGATCAAGCAGGGGCCAGGGGGGAAGCGCCAGATCTTGAAGATCATTGGGCCGGGAGAGCTTCTGGGCGAGGAGAATCTGTTTGAGGGCGGGACGCACACGGCGTCAGCGAGGACGCTCGAGCCCACGCGGGCTCGTTTTATTAAGCGTGAGGATTTCTTAGATTTTCTCAAGCGTTACCCCAATGTCGCCCTGCAGTTAGCCGAGAAGATCGCTCGCGAGTTGCAGTCTTTCCAAGCGAAGCTCATCGAGACGGCCTACGAGAGCTGTCGGGCTCGTCTGGCGCGGCTGTTGTTGGCTTTGGCGGAGAGGTACGGCACGGGGGAGAACGGCAGGGAGATTCAAGCTCCCATCAGTCGCACGGACTTAGCAGAGATGGCTGGGATCTCCACGGAGACGGCCATTCGGACCCTCGGTGAATTTGAGGAGCGGGGATTGATCGCGCTGAAGCGGCGCAAGATCGTAATTCTCGACCCCGGTAGGCTAGAGGAAATCGCTGCGCCCATAGCGGTGGAGACAATCGAGAACCTGCTGTAGGTTCAAAGGGGGAAGATGTTCAAGCGCATCTTAGTACCGACGGATGGATCGCGGGGCGTGGAGAAGGCCATCAACTGCGCGACGACGATCGCGCTCGCGTTCGACGCCAAGATCTATGTGATCTTTGTGGCCGAGCCGCCTGCGCTGCTCTTTGAGTACGCCAACATTGCCGAGAAGAATATCGTCGAAGCGATGCATCAGGAGGGCCAGCGGGTTTTGGAGAAGACCGCTGACGTGATCCGCAAGTCTGGGGTTGAGGAAGTCGAGACGGTGCTGAGGACGGGCACACCAGCGAAGGTCATTTTGGATTTTGCTGACGAGGAGAAGATCGATCTGATTGTGATGGGGACGCATGGGCGGCGCGGATTAGACCGCGTGCTTCTTGGGAGCGTCACCGAAGAGGTCGTTCGATTATCGAGAGTTCCCGTGATGACGGTGCGGATGGGGCCATAGGGGGCGCTTAGCTCAGTGGGAGAGCGTCCGCCTTACACGCGGAAGGCCAGAGGTTCGAATCCTCTAGCGCCCACCAGCAGCACAGTCATGAACACCGCCAAAGACGCTGCAGTCGGCCTAGAAGGTTTTCCTGTGGTCATTGAGTTGCCCGTTCAATGGGGCGAGATGGATTCATTCCAGCACGTCAATAACGTTGCGTACTTTCGGTACTTTGAGAGCGCGCGCATCGCGTATCTTGAGAGGATCGGGCATATAGAGACGATGAACGCCACGGGGATCGGGCCGATCCTCGCCTCGGCGCGGTGTGACTTTAAGCGCCCGTTGACGTACCCAGACAGAATCTTTGTCGGGATAAGGGTCTCGGAGATGAGCGCAGATCGTTTCACCATGCAGTTTCGGATCTTCAGTCAGAAGCTCCAAGGGATCGCAGCCGAGGGCGACGGGGTGATCGTCTCGTATAACTATCGTGAGCGGCGCAAAGCGCCAATTCCCCAAGAAGTGCGGCGACGCATCGAAGAGCTGGAAGGGCGGACGTTCCCCAGTCAGTGATCTCTATGTGCGGGCGATTCACCCTGACTCTCAGCGCAGAGCAGATCGAAGCGCGCTTTGGCGTGCCCCTGCCCCCACACTATCAGCCCAGATATAACATTGCCCCAACACAAGAGATCTTCGCCCTGATCGCAGATGAAGGAGGTCGTCGCGTCGAGACCTTTCGCTGGGGCTTGATCCCCCACTGGGCTCAAGACCCCAAGATCGCTCAGAGACTGATCAACGCTCGCGCAGAGACACTCTTTGCGAAGCCGAGCTTCCGTGACGCCGTGAAGAAGCGTCGGTGTTTAGTGATCGCCGACGGCTTTTACGAATGGCGCACGACAGCGAGGGGCAAGAAGACTCCCGTCTATGTTCGACTCAAGTCACGGGAGCCCTTCGGGTTTGCTGGCCTATGGGAGACTTGGAACTCTCCTGCGGGACAGACCCTCAAGACGTGTACGATCATCACCACGGAGCCCAATGAGCTGATCAAGCCTATTCACACGCGAATGCCGGTGATCGTGCCTCGGGAGTTAGAGGGCTTTTGGCTTGAACTATCACCCAAGACGG